>NZ_JBIVGD010000029.1:0-40597 GCF_044748465.1 Paenarthrobacter sp. NPDC089988 | reverse complement strand
AGTGAATTTACGTCGTGTCGTGCTCACAAGAACACCTTCCCGCAGAATCCCAGGATCCCGCTACTTCAGGTGTCCACCAACAGAGGCTAACCCCACACTCAATGCGAGAGGATCGGCGGGAAAGGGGTGTTCGGTGAGAGAGGGTCGGAACACGAAAGCCCGACGGCGGGAGTCGCCGTCGGGCTTTACGTCGCGTTTCGTAAGGGCTCGCGTTTCGAACGGGATGGTTGCGGTTCGAGAGGGCTTTCGTCGCGGTTTGAAAGGGCTAGCGGGAGCTGCCCGCCAGCAGGCCTCGGCGTTGCAGGAGGCGCTTCTCGATCGGCCCGAACACGAGCAATTCGATCAGGATGCCAACAAACAGAATGAGCAGGATCGCGGACATCACGATCGCCATGTCGGACAACGCCCGGCCCTGGTCAAGGAGTGAGCCAAGGCCGAAGCCGATGGTGCCGCCCACTGCGATGATTTCCGCGGCCATGAGGGAGCGCCACGAGAACGCCCAGCCCTGCTTCAAGCCGCCGATGTACCCGGGGAGGGCCGCCGGCAGGACAATCTGCAACGCCATCTGGACCCGGTTGGCACCCAGGACCGTGCCCACGCTCCGGTACTGCGGCGGGATCTGGTCGACGCCGGAAATGAGGCCGTTGATGATCGACGGGATGGCACCCATGAGCACCACGAAGTAGACGGTGGCATCCGTGAGCCCGAACCAGATGATGGCGGCCGGGACCCAGGCCACGGACGGGAGAACCTGCAGGCCCGAGATCAACGGGCCGAAGGCGCGTCGGAGCGGAGCAACCTGTGCCAGCAACAGGCCAACGGGGGTGGCAACAACAACCGAAATCAGGAAGCCCACCAAGCCACGCTGCAGTGAAGTCCACACAGATTCCTGGACCTTGCCCTCGCCCCACAGGACGCCCAGCTGGGTGAGAACATCAATCGGGCCGGGAACCTGGTCGCGTCGCTTCAGGCCAAGGGAAACGTAAAACTGCCAAACGAGCACCAGGACCACCAAGGCTGCGATTGGCAAAAGGATGCGCTTCCAGTCAATGCCGGCCTTGCGCCGTGTGTCCGACTGGAGATTGTCCAGGCCGGCCTCGAGGTCGCGGAGCTCCGAGGGGTTGCCCTTGATGGACGGCGAGGTGATGTGGTTGGAATCGCTCACGGGGAGGGTCCGCTCTTCGGTGGTCTGGTTACTTGGCATGGCGGCGGATCTCCTCGCGAAGGCGTCGGGTAATAACGCCGGTCAGCTCCCCCGCGCGGCCGGCATCGGTGCGGTGTTCTTCAGTGACATCCCATTCGGCAACCACACGGCCGGGGCGGGACGACAGGAGCAGGACGCGCTGGCCCAGGCGTACGGCTTCGCGGACGTTGTGCGTCACGAAGATGATGGTTCGGCCCGTTTCCTTCCAGATCCGCTCAAGTTCGTCGTGGAGGAGGTCGCGGGTGATGGCGTCAAGTGCCGCGAACGGCTCGTCCATGAGCAGCACCTGCCGGTCCTGGGCAAGCGAACGGGCCAAGGCCACGCGCTGGCGCATGCCGCCGGACAGTTCGTGCGGACGCTTGTCTCCGGCACCACCCAAGTGGACGAGCTCCAGCAGCTCGGTTGCCCGCGCTCGGCGGCTCGCCTTGCTGCTGGACTTGTCGGCCAACTGCAGGGCGAGTTCGATGTTGCCGCGCGCTGTCAGCCACGGGAACAGGGCCGAGTCCTGGAACATGAAGGCCGCGCCGTCGCTGGGCACCTCAAGGGCGCCCGACGTCGGGTGCTCCAGTCCCGCGATGATGTTCAGCAGGGTGGACTTGCCGCAGCCGGACGCACCGAGGAGGGCAACGAACTCGCCCTGCCCGATGGTGGCGTTGACGTCGTCCAGGACGGGGGCGCCGTCACCGAAGCGTTTGCCCAAGTTCTCCAGTACGACTGGCATGGTCCCGTCCTTCGTTTGTTGTTCGTCAAGCTGGTACTGCGTGAGCCGCGGCCGGATGGCCCGGTTGCGGCTGAAGGCCGGTCCGCGTCCGGGGTGGAAGCGGACCAGCCTGTGTAGTGCTTAGTCCTGGCCGAGTCCTGCGGCGGAGGTTTTCTTGCCTTCCACTTCGTTCAGCGCGCGGAGGTCGAAGATGCCGTTGATGTCGGCGGTCTTGGTGGTGCCTGCGTCCACGCCGTCCTGGAGCAGCTTCTTGTAGGTCCCGGCCAGCGGGTCGGTAGTGAACTTGATGTTCTGCAACGCCCTGTCGATCACATTCGTCGGGAGCGGCTTGCCCGCGGTGTCCTTCAACACGGCGTTGATGGTGGAGGCCTTCTCCCCGGCCGAGGCCGAGTTCAACCAGTTCACCGACTCAACATGGCCCTTCAACAACGCCTTGACCGTCTCCGGATGCTCGGCGGCGAACTTCTTGTTCACGATCAGGATGGTGGTGGTGAAATCACCCTTCTCCCACAAGTCCTTCTCATCCACCAGGACCTTCGCCCCGGCCTCCAGCACCAAACGGGAGGCCCACGGCTCAGGCAACCACGCGCCGTCGAGCTTTCCATCCTGGAACAACTTCAACGTCTGGGCGTTCTCGGTGGGGTTGATGGTCACATCACCGCTGCCATCAGGGTTGGTCTTGTACCCCTGATGGCCCAGCCAGGCCCGCAGCGCCACATCCTGCGTGCCGCCAAGCTGCGGGGACGCCACAACCTTGCCCTTAAGGTCCGCTGCCGAGTTGATCTCGGGCTTCACCACCAACTGCGCACCACCGGCGGCGGCACCGGCGATGATGCTGATCGACTCGCCGTTGCTCTTGACGAACGAGTTGATGGCCGGGTTCGGGCCGATGTAGGTGGCATCGATCGCGCCGGCGTTCAGGGCCTCGATCGCGGCCGGGCCGGCGTTGAATACCTGGGTGCTGAGCTTGGTGCTGCCGAGTTCCTTGGCGATGAGGCCCTTGCTGGTACCCACCAGGGCGGGGCCGTGGGTGACGTTGCTGAAGTAGCCGAGCTTCAGCTCAGCCGCCGGAGAGGTGGTGACAGCCGGGGCAGCCTGGTTGTTGTTCGAAACAACCGACGCCACGGCCGCACCCGCACCAATCAGCAAGACCAGGCCGACGGCCAGTCCGATCTCCAGGACGCGGCGGCGCTTGGGCTTGTTGGACTCACCCGCAACAATGCGGATGGTGCCTGGATCAGGCTTCTGCGACTCGGGGGTGTTTGCCATGGGAGGTCCTTAGGAAGCTTTGGGAATGTGAAGCGGGGCGAAGATCGGGCCCCTAATATCGCCCATTGAAGGCAAGGAAGGACCGTTCCAGGGAGGTCATGAATTCACAGTAGGGACTGTCATATTTCGCTTCAATCCCGGAGAAATCGTGGTTCATGAAGGTTCATGTGGCGTCATATTCGCCGCCAGGGCTTCAATATCCCGCGGATTCGTGCGGCAGCAACCTCCCAGCAAACGGGCTCCCAACGCCCGCCACTCACCCACGTGCCCGGCCAACGTTCCCACAACCCCGGCACCGCCCGAAGGTCCCCAGGTCTTGGTCACGGCGTCGTACGTTTCACCCGAATTCGGGTACGCCACCAGCGGTGCGTCCGTGGCGTTCCGGAGAGCGCCCAACCCTGGAGCCACAAGTTCCAGCGGCACGCAGTTAAGCCCGACGGCGGCAACGCGCGGTTCCGTGCGGAGCAGCGCTGCCACATCCGCGAGGGGCGTTCCGTCACTGATGTGGGCACTGTCCCGGAGCGTAAACGTAAACCAGCTTTCGACGTCGAACTCCGCCACGAGCGCCAACAGCGCCTCGGCTTCGGCGAACGATGGCAACGTCTCGCAGGCAAGGAAGTCCACCCCGGCCTCCACGAGCGCTGCGATGCGTGGGCGGTGGAAATCCCGGAATTCCGCGGAAGAAAGTGTGTAGTCGCCGCGGTATTCGGAGCCGTCGGCGAGGTAGGCGCCGTACGGACCCACCGATCCTGCAACGAGGAGGGAGCGGGCACCGGGGTTGGCAGCGAGGTACTCCTGCCGGGCTTCGTCAGCCAGCCTGACGCTCCGGGCCACTAGCTCCAACGATTCCTCGACGGATAGGCTGCGCCGCGCGAACCCCGCCGGCGTGGCCTGGTAGCTGGCCGTGATGGCCACGGAGGCACCGGCGTCGAAATAATCCCGATGGACCTGCTTGATCAGGTGAGGCTGTTTCAGCAGGACCTTGGCGGACCACAACGGATCGTCAAGATCGCAGCCGTGGACTTCCAGTTCGGTGGCCAGAGCCCCGTCCAGGACCAGGTCCGTGCCTGCGTCGAGGAGGGTGCTCAAAGTGGTGTTCCGGGGCATGGTGCCTTTCCAAAAAAGAAACCGCGGCCTGTTCGGATATCCCGCCATGGATGGCCGGGACCAGCGAACAAGCCGCGGTTCTGTGTCTTTGCGTGTCCTTAGATGACGTAACGTTCGTCTTCGTGGTCGCCCGGGTGGTCCTTGACCAGGCCGGCGGCAAGGGTGTTGCCGTCGATCGGGTCGATCACCAGGAACGCACCCGTGCGGCGGTGGCGCAGGTAGTTCTCCAAGGGCAGCGCAGCGGCGAGGCGAAGCTGGGCGTTTCCAATGTCGTTGAGCTCCAGGCTCGACGCCGGCTCGGACTTGAAGGTGGCGAGGTCCAGCTTGCCGGACACGCTGCGGACCAAGGCCTGGACCGTGCGGGTACCGTGCTTCACCAGGACCTTCTGGCCTTCACGCAGGGGCTTGGGCGAGAGCCAGCACAGCGAAGCATAGAGGTCCGCGGAAGCTTCGCGGACGGTGCCTGCTGCAGCGATCGTGTCACCACGCGCAATGTCGAGTTCGTCGGCCAAACGGACAGCCACAGACTGCGGGGCAGCTGCTTCTTCAAGCGAGCGGCCGGCGAAGTCGATGCCCACCACCGTGGTGTTGCGCGGTTCGTGTCCCGGAGTCAGTACCGTGACCTCGTCGCCAACCTTCACCGAGCCTTCGGTGATCTGGCCTGCGTACGCGCGGTAATCTCGGTAGGCCTCAACATCCAGGCCACCGGCTACGGCGTCGGGAGCCAGCGCACCCTGCGGGCGGATCACCAGCTGGACCGGGAAGCGGAAGCTCTCCAGTTCGGCTTCGAGCTCGTCCGCGGCCGGGAGGGTTTCGAGGACCTCCAGCAGGGCGGGACCGGTGTACCAGGGGGTGCGCTCCGAGCGGTCCACCACGTTGTCGCCGTCGAGGGCGGACACGGGAACCACCAGGAGGTCGGCAACCCCATCCGAGCCAAGGCCGAGCTCGCGTGCAACCTTCTGCACGTCCGCTTCGATGTCGCGGAACACCTGCTCGCTGAAGTCCACCAGGTCGATCTTGTTCACGGCCACGATCACATGGGCAACGCGCAGCAACTGCAGCACGGACAAGTGGCGGCGGGTCTGCTCAAGGACACCCTTACGGGCGTCGATGAGTACGACGACGGCATCCGCAGTGGACGCGCCCGTCACGGTGTTCTTGGTGTACTGAACGTGGCCGGGGCAGTCCGCCAGGATGAAGCTGCGGCGGTCCGTCGCGAAGTAGCGGTACGCAACGTCGATGGTGATGCCCTGCTCGCGCTCGGCACGCAGGCCGTCGGTCAGGAGGGCCAGGTCGATGCCGCCCTTGTCGCCGCCGAAGCCACGGTCCGCGGAGGTGCGGGCAACGGCGTCGAGCTGGTCGGCAAGGATCGCCTTCGAGTCGTGAAGGAGGCGGCCCACCAGGGTGGACTTGCCGTCGTCCACCGATCCGGCGGTAGCGAAACGGAAGAGCGTTGACGGCAGCGGAGCAGAGTCCAAGCCGTCTGTGGCGGCGATCAGGGATGCGGTTTCGGTGCTCATTTAGAAGTAGCCGTCCTTCTTGCGGTCTTCCATGGCTGCCTCGGAGATGCGGTCATCTGCGCGGGTGGCGCCACGTTCGGTCAGGGTGGAGGCAGCGACTTCGACGACGACGTCGGCCACGGTGTACGCGTCGGACTCGACGGCACCGGTGCAGGACATGTCGCCCACCGTGCGGTAGCGGACCGTCTTGGTGATGACGTCCTCGTGCGGCAGCGGCTGCGAGACCTCGCCCACTGCGCGCCACATTCCGTCGCGGGCAAAGACCTCGCGCTGGTGGGCATAGTACAGGCTAGGGAGCTCGATGTTCTCCCGCTCGATGTAGCGCCAGATGTCCAGCTCGGTCCAGTTGCTGATGGGGAACGCGCGAACGTGCTGGCCAACCTTGTGGCGACCGTTGTAGAGGTTCCACAGCTCGGGACGCTGGTTGCGGGGATCCCACTGGCCGAACTCGTCGCGGAGGCTCAGGATGCGCTCCTTGGCACGGGCCTTGTCCTCGTCACGGCGGCCACCACCGAAAACGGCGTCGAACTTGTTCTTCTGGATCGCATCCAGCAGCGGAACCGTCTGCAGCGGGTTACGGGTACCATCGGCACGCTCGGCGAGTTCGCCGCGGTCGATGAATTCCTGGACCGAACCGACAACCAGCTTCAAGCCCAGGCGCTCAACCGTGCGGTCACGGAAGTCCAGGACCTCCGGGAAGTTGTGGCCGGTATCCACGTGGAGCACCGGAAAAGGAACCTTGCCCGGCCAGAAAGCCTTGGTAGCCAGGTGCAGCATCACCACGGAGTCCTTGCCGCCGGAGAACAGCAGCGCGGGCTTCTCGAACTCGGCAACAACCTCGCGGATGATGTGGATGGCCTCGGACTCGAGGGTGTCCAGGCTGCTCAGGCGTGAACGGGGCTCTACCTCGATTGCCTCAGCTGCCACGGTGGACTCCTCAGTTGTGTAGGTGCTCATGTGTGTAGTCCGCATTCTGTCTTGTCGGTACCTGACCAGCGGCCGGCTCGGGGGTCTTCGCCCGGGGCCACTTTGCGGGTGCAGGGCTGGCATCCGATGGACGGGTAGCCCTGGCTCAGGAGGGGGTTGACGGGGAGGATGTTGTCCTCGGAGTACTCCACCAACTGGTCGAAGGACCAGTCCACCATGGGGTTCACCTTGACCAAGCCGAAGCCTTCATCCCACGTGACCACGGGGGTGTTGGTGCGAGTGGGGCCCTCGTCGCGTCGGACGCCGGTGAACCACACCTCGTAGCCTCCCAGCGAACGCCGGAGCGGAGCCACCTTGCGGAGCGCGCAGCACTGGCCGGGATCGCGGGCGAAGAGGTCCTTGCCCAGCAGGGTGTCCTGTTCTTCCACCGTGTGTTCGGGGAGGACGTCCACCACGTTGACCCGCAGGTTTGCCGCAACCTCGTCACGGGTCTGGTAGGTCTCCTTGAAGTGGTAGCCGGTTTCCAGGAACAAAACGTCGACGCCGGGAATCTGGTCTGCGACCAGGGCCGGCAGGACTGCGTCAGCCATGGAGCAGGCAACAGTGATCGCCGGAAGCTCGAAGTTCCGTGCCACCCACGCGATCACCTCGGCGGCCGGCGCGTTCCAGTCGAGCTCGGCGGCGCCGGCTTCAGCCAGTGCCTTGAGCTCTTCGTTGGAGCGTTTGGTAATCACTGTCACTGGAGATCTCCTTCGTCTGCGGAGTGTGCCCACTCAGCGAAGGTCTGGCCCTCGGCGCCAACTTCGACGAACTTGCGGACCACACGCTCCACGTAGTCGGGCAGGTTTTCCACCGTGACCTTGAGGCCGCGGACGGTACGTCCCAAACCGGCTTCTTCGCGCTCGTTGTTGGCCAGCCCGCCGCCGAGGTGGACCTGGAAACCCGGGGTGGGGTCGCCGTCGGGCGTTGGCAACATCATGCCCTTGAGGCCGATGTCAGCTGTCTGGATGCGGGCGCAGGAGTTCGGGCAGCCATTGATGTGGAGGGACAGTGCCTGGGGCAGCTGCTTGGTCTCCACGAGGTCGGCCAGCCGGCGTTCCAGTTCGGCGATGGCCGTTGCAGCGGTGACCTTGGTTTCAACAATGGCCAGCTTGCAGAACTCGATGCCGGTGCAGGCAATGGTGCCACGGCGGAACACGGACGGACGGGCGGAGAGGCCCAGGGTGTCAAGTTCGGCGATGAGCGGCTCCACTTGGTCCTTCTCGACATCCAGGATGACGAGCTTCTGGTGCGGCGTGGTGCGCAGGCGGTAGGTGCCGTGCTGCTCCAAGGTATTGGCCAGCTTCACGAGGGCCTCACCGGACGTGCGGCCCACGGTGGGGGTAACGCCGATGAAGAACTTGCCGTCCTTCTGCTCGTGGACGCCGATGTGGTCCCCCGGCGAGGTGGGCTTCGGAGCGGCCGGGCCGTCCGGGAGCTTGAAGCCGAGGTATTCGTCTTCGAGGATCTGGCGGAACTTGGCCGGACCCCAGTCGTTCATGAGGAACTTCAGGCGGGCCTTGGTGCGCATGCGGCGGTAACCGTAGTCGCGGAAGATGCTCGTGACGCCGAGCCATACTTCAGCGGCAACATCGGCGGAAACGAACACGCCAAGGCGCTCAGCCAGGCGCGGGTTGGTGGAAAGGCCACCGCCAACCCAGAGGTCGTAACCGGCGCCGAGCTCGGGGTGGACAACGCCTACCAGGGCGAAGTCGTTGATCTCATGCACCACGTCCTGCGACGGGTGGCCCGTGATGGCCGTCTTGTACTTGCGGGGCAGGTTGGCCAGCTCCGGGTCGCCGATGAAGCGCTCGGACAGTTCGTGGATCAAGGGCGTGGGATCGATGATCTCGTCCTTGGCGATGCCCGCAACCGGAGAGCCCAGGATGACGCGGGGAACGTCGCCGCAAGCCTCGGTGGTGGAAAGATCCACAGCTTCCAGGCGGCGCCAGATTTCGGGGACGTCTTCAACGCGGATCCAGTGGAGCTGGATATTCTGGCGGTCCGTCAGGTCGGCGGAGCCGCGGGCGAAGTCCACGGAGATCTGGCCGATGACGCGAAGCTGCTCGGTGGTCAGCGCACCGCCGTCGATGCGGACGCGGAGCATGAAGTACTTGTCCTCAAGCTCGTGCGGTTCGAGCGTCGCCGTCTTGCCGCCGTCGATCCCGGGCTTGCGCTGGGTGTAGAGGCCCCACCAGCGGAAACGGCCATGCAGGTCCGTGCCGTCGATCGAGTCGAAGCCCTCTTTTGAGTAGACAGACTCGATGCGCTCACGGACGTTCAGCCCGTTGTCTTCCTGCTTCCAGGTTTCGTTGGCATTGAGGGGCGTGGTGCCGTCAACCTTCCACTGGCCGTGGGGCTTGGCGGCTGGGCGGGTGCGTGCGGGGCGCGACGGGACTGCGGTGTCCGCGGGCGCACCGGCTACAGCTGTTTCTGTCATATATCGAGGGTAGGTGTGGCCAGATTTCGCCAGCAAAGGTCCGGAAATGTTGAGTCACCTAAGGAAACACTTCGTCACGAAAGGCTCCACTTCCTTGTACTGCCGGGCCTCTTATGCAGGTTCGCATTGTGTCCCACACTGCCGTTTCGTGACGCGTTTTTCACGGATTTTTCCCGGTTGCAGCTTCCGTTGATGCAATCAGTAGCATGCTCTCAAGTCTCGCCTCTCCTCAGTGTGGGAGGCCGTTTCCTTGGGGGATTTTGTGACACTCAGCTGGGACATCGATCCTGCAGGGACGCAGGCCGTGCTCCGCAAGACTGCGGCCGATATTGACGAGCAGAACAAAATGGCGGCGAATCTGGGGACGGCCTTGGACAACGCCGGCACCCTGGTTGGACGGGGCTTGGTGGCGAAAGCCCTCAGCGACTACGCGGAAATGTCCCTCATCCCCCACCTGAAGTCCATCGCTGCCCACTCCGACCGGATCATCGAAGGGACCGGCCAGGCCTTGGTCGCGTATGTTCGGGCAGACGCCCTCATGGCACAGCAGTCCCAGGCTTCGGCGATGGCGGTTGATGCGGTGACGTCCGACGACGGTCCGGTCACCGACGTCGGTCCGACCGTTTGGCTCGAGCGCTACCCGGAACGTGACTGAACATCGCATGGCTAACGACTTCGGTTCCTGCGTTGCGCCCCGTGGCGGCGTTCCCGGATTGGACCTTTCGGCACTGCCAGTCGTCCCGGATCCGCTTGCCTTGGATACAGCCGCGGATGCTCTGAAAGCCTCAGGGAACAGGTACCGGGAAACGGTAGCTGACACCGCAGCTGGATGGGGAAGGTTGGCAGGACCATTCCGCACACCGGAATTGTCCGAACTCCTGGCTGTCTTTACACCGGTCAAAGCCACGGCCATTGCCGTAAATGACGGTACATCCATCGTCGCCGCCGCCTTGTCCGAGTTTGCCAGTGCGTGCCAAACCGTCAAGACCTATTCACGCAACCTGACCGAGGACGCCGAGGACCTGAGCCGACGAATACAACTTAAAGGCGACGAGTGGGCCACCGTTCCGGCGATCATCGACGAACAGCACCGGCTCCTCTCGGAGCTCAACAAGATCAAGGCCCGGTTCGCCGAAGCTGAGCAAGACTGCGCCAACAAGATCCGTGGTGTCTACGGCGGCTCCCGCTACGTCAGCGCCAACGATGCTGACGCCCGGGCCGACAGTTCCAACGTCTATGCCGTGGACGCGCCGACATTGGATGCCTTGGCCGAACAGGGGAAGCTGCCGTGGGGCTCGCCCATTGAACGGGCCAAGCTGCACGGTTGGGCGGGCGCCGCCCAGGGCATTCTCGACACCGTGTGGGAGGCCGGAGGCTCTGCCTACTCGCTGACCTGGATGTCGTCGATCGTGCGGCCTTCCGTACCGGAACTTGGGCTTGCGGAGACCCCCAGCAGCGACGACACCCTCAACGGCATCGGCAGGACCCTCTGGAACGTCGGAACCTTCATTTCTCCCGGCATCTGGCTGGATCGGGCCATCACCGGCAAGCAGGAGGACCAGGACGCCGCTGCAGCCGAGCTCAGCCAGGCCCTGCCCGAAATGGTCCAGGCGGAGTCCTGGAGCAAGGGCGAGTGGGAATACGCGCTGACCCGGAACTCCCTCGACGTTGGTGCCGCGGTGGCCTCTGGCGGGGGAACGGCAGCGCTGCGTGCCGCGGCCATGATGGAAAAGCTCGCGGTCCACTTGGCGCCCACCACTGCGGCCAAAGTCTTTGACACCTTGGCCACCGCCAAAAGTGCGGCCTGGACCAATGCACTTAAACCTGCGCTCGAAGGAACCGCCCGTGTTTTGGACAAGCTCGACGACGGCGCCGGTGCCGTTCGCGTTGCCGACGGGATCGCAGGGTATGCCCGAGGACCGTTGGGTAACGTCGCAGACGACCTGCTGCACGGCATCGACCGCCTTGACCAGGCTGCCCACAGGCCTCCGGCGATGGGTACTTTGGGGCGGGCTGCCGACCACCACGAGCTTGTTTCCCAGCTCAAGCCAGCAGCGCTCCGCGATGCTGCCAAGCCGGGCGTGCACGGCGTCGTTCATGTCCCCGAATCCATAGTGCCGGGTCCCCGGACACCCTGGACGAAGGTCACGGAAGGCTTCGCGCCCAACACCGAGTACCGGGTTCCCGGCAGGGGCACCTTCACCACCGACGCGAACGGGACCATCAAGGAAGCCGTGATCCACAAGGTCAAGGACAAGCTGAATCCTGATCTGAACAACCCGCTGCCGGACATGACGTACAGGGTCGAGGGCCTTAAGGGAGAGTTCACCTACAAGACCAATCACGAGGCGCTCACGGAGTATGCCAAGGTTGCAGGACTGGAGATCGGTGATGGCCATCGATCCGGCTGGATTCAGGGGATTGTCGGCCGTGAGGCGATGGACGAGCTGAGACGCCTGAACCTCCTGCCCCCAGGCGTGAAATACGACGGCGGGCACCTGATCGCTCGGCTTTTCGACGGAATCCAAGAGCGAATCAACGTTGTGGGCATGCTGCGGGAGCTAAACCAAAGCTCAGCAAATGCAGACAATTTCTATAAGTTTGAGCAGGCTCTGAAAGCAAAAGCCTCACAGATTCCCCCGCCCACGATCGACGCGGAGATCACCCTCCTGCGGGCTCCGGGCATCAAGACGCCCGAAGTTATTAAGGTCGACGCGTGGGTGAACGGAAAGTGGTTTGATCAGGCACACTTCAAGAACATCGCGGGGAGGCAACAAAAATGACCAAGCCAGAAGAACACGCCGTCTTCGAAAAGGCGCGAGAGCTTGAAGGCATCATCGCTGAGGGACTCTGGGGCATCCGCCCGGACAGCGAATGGGACATCGTCGAGTATGTAGTTCGTGAGACAGGCAGCCGGGGAAGTTCGGGGGTCAAGGTATATCTCCACGGGCAGGAAGTGGATCGGATTCGTCCGGAAGACGCGTGGCTAATTGCCGCCTTGAAATTGCGGGAAGTCTTGTATCGTCCGCAGAAGGGCACATGGCTATCCATGTCAATACAAATAACTCCCAAAGGCGGCGGTTGGGAGGTTTTTTACAACTACTACGACAAACCAAACTGGGACCTCGGTGAGCCGTCCGCCGACTCCTACGCACAGGAGCTTTACCTCTTCCCCCGCGACGACGAACACATCCCCGACTGGTTCAGGGAAGAAATGAAGGGCGCCACGTGGACCCCTGAGCCCGATGAGGATCATTGACGGAATGACTCAACTGCCCGACCCCACGGATGCCTTCGAACGAGCACGCGCCGAGGAACGAATCATCGCCGAAGGCCTCTGGGCCGCCCGGCCGCCAGAGTTCACGTGGGATAAGTTCACTGTCACGTTCATGGAAACAGGCGGCAAATGCAGGTTTGTGGCGCTCGCGTACCAGGACCGCCGAGTGGTCGTCCGGCAGAACATTTCTCATGACACGTTTGGGGCGGCGAAACGCCTGCGCCAAACGATGTATTCGCCCCACAAGGGCACCTGGCTCTCCATGAGCTTGACCATCACCGCCGATGGCAGCGGTTGGGAGGCCACCTACAACTACCACAAAAAGCCAACCTGGGAATTGCCGGAGCCCGGAGCAGCGGATTACTGGGACGAGCTCAGGTTATTTCCCAGGGACGAGGAACATATACCGGACTGGTTCAAGGATGAACTCAAGGGCGTCAAAACTCCCACCAGTCAGCAACAGGAGATCGACGGCGATTGCGCCCACAACCGAATCCTTGAGCAGACCGCGCGCGCCTTGGACGCAGCGTGGTCGAGCATCGGAACCGTTGACCCCAGCCTCTACACGGGCGTCTTCAATTTGGGCTTTCATGGCGGACCGCAATGGCCTGGGGTCCGGCAAGCTTTCCAGAAGATCGACAATGTCGGGGCCGTTTCAATAGTGGCTTCCGACGGCCTCTCCGACCCCTGCCTGGAGAAGGGTTTTGCCCATTGGCGAAGGCCTTGAGGTCTACGTTCCAAGCACGGCGCTGGTTGGGAAAGGCATTCATGAGCTCGACCAGCTTTGGCAGTTCGAACTCCTGTACATCGCTGCACAAATAGTGGCCATGGCCCCAGGCTCTTACAGGCCTCTGGAACGACCCGGAGGGTTGAACCTTCAAGCCATCAAGTCAACAAAAACACCGCGGCGCTGGCGCAACGCAGATGGAACGGTGGACGTAATGGTAGGCGTGAACCATCCACGGGTGCCTGCTGTGGTGGCCACGCCCAACGGTTCCGTGGCGCTCGTTGGCGTTGCGCTGCTGCACCCCAAAGAGTCCGCCTACATTCAGGCGGGAGACTCCGATGCTAGTTCGGAAGTGGCAAGAAAATTGGAGCAGTTGCCCCCGGAACTCCTCAACAACCCCCGCCGCAAACCCGTCGTCAGCGGCTAGCCAGCACAGCGTCGTACCGTTCCAGGGCGATCTCGGCCAGAAGGGGCGAGGGCAGCAAGGGATCAGAGACAACGTCCGCACCGGCCTTGAACAGCTGGTCGTGGAAGTACCCGGTCGCCAGCAAGTAGGACGCGACGAAAACCCGACCCCCGCTTCCGGCGAGCTCCGCGCGCAAGGAGGCAACGCCGTCGGGCACGTTTGGCTGGGCGCTGGCACCGTAGGCCACCCGGACCTTGTTCGGCAGGAGTTCGGCCAACAGCCTGGCCTGCTCCTCTGAATCAACCGACCCGTCCGGAAGTGAGGATCCAGCGGCAGCCAGCAGCACGCCGTCGTTCTCTTGCAGCCCCGAGGCGCGCAGTCGCGCGGCCAGCAGCTCCGCCAAGCGCGGATCCGGCCCAATCGGCTTCGCGGCCACTACCTCGGGCCGGGTCTTGATCGCTTTGGGCACGTCCACCTTGATGTGGAAGCCGGTACTGAGCAAAAGCGGCACGACGACGGCCTCAGTCCCCTCGGGCAGCCCCGCCACCACCCCGGACAGCTCGGGCTCCTGGACGTCCACATAGGCCTCCAGGACCCGCAGCCCCGGCCGGAGTTCTTCGATTTCAGCCATGACCTGGCGTATGGCTGCTTGCCCCTCGGCGTTGCGGGTTCCGTGGGCACAGGCGATCAAAACGGGGCTGTTCATGGGAGCTAGCGTAACGTTGAGCCAGCACCTGTTGTGAAGCGCGTTAAGAAAGAACCAGTCCACTTGATTTCCATCGACATTGTTCTTTTGTGGCTCGACCTCATTGGCGTGTTCTTCTTTGCCGTTTCGGGCTCGTTGTTGGCCGCACGGAAGCAGTTCGACTTTGTGGGCTCCGTGCTGCTTGCCTCCATTGTTTCCCTGGGCGGCGGCGTCATCCGCGACATCATCATCGACGCCGGTCCCCCGGCTTCCTTCACCAACCCCGCCTACCTGGCCCCGCCCGTGCTGGCCGCCCTGCTGGTCTACTACTTGTTCTCCTCGGTCCAGCGGTTCACGTCCCTCCTGACCCTGTTCGACGCCGGCGGGCTGGCTTTGTTCTGCATCACCGGCACGTTGAAGGCCCTCACGGCGGGGCTGAATCCTGTCACGTGCATCCTGCTTGGCGTCACTACGGCTGTTGGCGGAGGACTCCTCAGGGACATCACCGCGAACGAGATTCCCACCCTCTTCAACAACCGCGACATCTACGCCCTCCCGGCCTTCGTCGGGGCCGGCTTGACCACGTTGCTGTGGCATCTGGGTGACTTCAACGGACTCTGGGCCTGCCTCGTTGCGGGCATCGTTTTTGCCTTCCGTGTCACCGCTTGGCGGCGGGGTTGGTATGTGCCATTGGCCGTACGCGGATGGCACCGCGCAGGGGTTGGTCCGGGGGCGAATTCCGGGGTCCGGGATTAGCTAGGATTAGAGCATGACTGACATGTTCCTCGAGAAGTTCCGCGCGCTGGTCCCAAAGTATCTCGAGGATGAATGGCAGGAAGAAGACGGCCTCACGCCCGGCGAACTCGATGACGCACTGTCCGAGCACTCCTTCACCATCCCCCTGGTTCTCCGCGAGTTCTACCTCGCCCTGGGCGGCTGCGAAGACCTCATGGAGGCGTACCACTACTTCTGGGATCCCGAGGAACTCGAAGTCGATGACGAAGGCTTCCTCATGTTCCTCGAGGACGAGGACGAGCAGTTCACGTGGGGTTTCCGCGTCGCCGACCTCGGTGTCCCTGACCCCATCGTCTACCGCCGCAATAATGCCCGCGGCCAGTGGAAGAGCGAGGAAGGTACGTTCTCCGAGTTCGTCTTCGACATGTTCGACTGGGCATTCAACGACGAAGACTAGGTTTCCTGCTTCGCAGCCCCCGGGCAGCCCGTTGTGGTTGCCGGGGGCTGTTTTGTTGCGTGGCGCCGCTAGGCCCGGCCCCGACATCCGGCCCCATCCGCCCCATCCATCTGACCTCTGTCATTCGGCGCCATCCGCCCCCGGTAACGCCACGCCGCACTCCTCCGGCCTTCCCCCCCCTTTCGGCCCGCCACCTGCACTGCCACGACCCACTTTGCGCGGGAAGCCGACGCGACACTCCGTCGCACGGGCCTCCCGGCCGCCTAGTGCCCTCAAAGTCGGTCGTGGCGGTACAGCGCTTGGGGCACTAATTACGACGGCGGCTGGCTGGCCAGGTATCTGAACGGCCCGTAACGGCCGGCCTCCCTGTTCCGGAGTACGGCCAGGACTTCGTCCACCATCTTTTGTGGCTGATACACAACGTCTGCATAGTAGTAGTGCAGGCTCGTGAAGCCACCTAGCAGTCCTGCATTGTTCCGGTATTGGTCCTTCTTCACCTGTTTCGGCTCGAAGTGAGTCCCGCCGTCGAGTTCGACTATCAGGCATTCCTCGATCAGGCAATCAACTTCACCTACTCCTGGGACGTCCGCGTGCATCCGGACCCGCAACCCGGCTCGCGTGAAATGTGTATGGGCGAGTACCTCCAAGAGCGAGTCGGCCCTCGGCAGGACGAGGCCCAGGATGGCTCTGATTACTCCGTTCCGGTTGCCGTTCATCTTGCTTTCCAGGAACGTGGTGGTCAGCAACGCATGACTGACAGCACTCTGCACCATGACCAGGGCCTCCAACTCGGGGAGGCACCGCATGGCATGCAGCAGAACGTCGGCGACTCCCGCCACTGGCAGATAAGGGTGGTCCGGGTGCAGGCGCTGGCCGTGGTGGACAATCCGCCGCCGTGCCAGGCCGGTGCCGCAGCTCAGATGGAGCTGCCCACCAGCATGGAGCGGGACATCGTGGAGCGTCCACAGTCCATAGAACCGGGCGGCGGAAACGCATGTCACTTTTCCATTGGCCCGGAACGCCGCCACGATGTCCGGATCGGCGTCCTCCGCGATGTACACACCTCGATGGAGCCTGCTGATATCGCCCTCTTTGACTGCTTTAGCCAATCCCCTGCGGGTGAATCCAGCTGCATAGAGGGATGCTGTAGTCGCAGCGCCATGGCGACTGCGGAGAAATTGAGTGACATCCATCAGCCCATGCTGTGGCTCCGCCAAGGCCGCGCGCTGCACTCAGACAGCCCTATGTGGAAAACCCCGTGCCCACCATCCACTTTGCAGCGTCCCCACCGGCTGCAGACTTCTCAGCCGGCGTGGCATGGGTTCCTCGGAATCAAAGTTGGTGTAACGGCACGGTTGGCCTTTGTAAATCACAGCACTTGCATCGAAATTTTTTTGACCCATGAAGTTGCATATGTGACAGAGTTGTCATAAGCTATTCACGGATCCACTAAATGCCTCCGGTGGGTCTGATGCGAACGGAGATTGTGGTCCCGGTTCGGTGCAGCGTATGACTCGTAACGTTGCAGCGAGCCGGGGCCATTCCATTTAAGTCCTGGCTACCGCGCGCCAGCCCAGCCGCGCGCCCGAAGCCAAGCACCGCCGTCCTCGTGTGCCACCAAAGCCGGACACCGCCGTCGTCGTGTGCCGTCACGACCAACTTTGACGCCGACGGCCAGAGACACGCCGCAATACCGTGCCCCTCAAAACCCATGCCCCACCCAAAGTGGGTCGTAGCGGCACGCACACACCAAACAAAAAGGCAGGCCACCAAGGCCGAGCACCGCCGCCGCCGTCGTGGCGTGCCCCCACAGCCGGGCACCGCCGTCGCGGTGTTGCCACCAAAGCCGGGCACCGCCGTCGTCGTGTGCCGTCACGACCAACTTTGGCGCCGGCAGCCGGAGACACGCCGCAAAACTGAGCCCCTCAAAACCCCTGCCCCACCCAAAGTGGGTCGTAGCCGCACGCACGGAAGCCACGAAATAGGGCAGGCCTCAGACCCAGGCACCGCCGCCGTCCTAGTTGGCCCCCAAGCCGAGCATCGCCGTCGGGGTGCGCCGCCACGACCAACTTTGACGCCGACGGCCGGAGACACGCCGCAAAACTGAGCCCCTCAAAGCCCCTGCTCGCCCAAAGTGGGTCGTAGCGGCACAGACGGAAGCCACCAAATAGGGCAGGCCTCAGACCCAGGCACCGCCGCCGTCCTAGTGGCCCCCCCTAAGCCGGGCACCGCCGTCGTCGTGTGCCGCCACGACCAACTTTGGCGCCGACAGCCGGAGACACGCCGCAATACCGCGCCCCTCAAAGCCCTTGCCCACCCAAAGTGGGTCGCGACGGCACAGACGGAAGCCACCAAATAGGGCAGGCCTCAGACCCAGGCACCGCCGTCGTGGATCGTCACAAGAGCCGGGCACCGCCGTCGTGGGGTGTGCCACCAAAGCCGGGCACCGCCGTCGTCGTGCGCCGCCACGACCAACTTTGACGCCAACAGCCGGAGACACGCCGCAAAACTGATCCTCTAAAAGCCCCTGCTCACCCAAAGTAGGTCGCAGCGGCACGCACACAACGCCAACAAAAAAGCCGGCCACCAACCCCGTAGGGTCGGCGGCCTGCCTCAATGCGAAATCTAAACCCTAGCTGCTCCGGTCCACCACAGCGTGGGCGAAGTTCGTCAGCGAAGCCTTCACAACCCCCTCCGGCAGCGGAGCCAAGGCGGCGACGGCCTCGGCGGACCACTCACGGGCGATCTTCCAGGACTCAGCGGTGACGGGGTGTTCGCGGAGACCGGCGACAGCCGAAGCCAAGGCAGCATCGGAGGACAGGTCGCCATCTACCAGTTCAAGCAAAGCAACGGCCGAGGCGTCCCCAGCAGCAGCGTCACGGCGGAGCAGCAGCACGGGCAAGGTGGGCACGCCTTCGCGAAGGTCTGTGCCCGGGGACTTGCCGGACTTCACCTTCACACCGGTGACATCGATGACATCGTCGGCGAGCTGGAAGGCAACGCCAACCTTTTCGCCGTACTCCACCAGTACGTCCTCGTATTCAGGGGCAGCGCCGGCGAAGATCGCACCGAGCTGGCCCGAAGCCGCAACCAGGGATCCGGTCTTGTCCGCGATGACGGAGAGGTAGTGGTCCACGGCGTCCTCGTCCTCGCGGGGCCCCACGGTTTCGTGGAGCTGGCCGAGGCACAGGCGTTCGAAGGTGCGGGCCTGGATGCCGAGCGCGCGGGACCCAAGTTCGGAAACCAGGATGGAGGCGCGGGCAAAGATGAGGTCGCCGGTGAGGATCGCCACGGAGTTGCCCCACACTTCGTGGGCAGTAGGGGCTCCACGGCGGAAGGGCGCGGAGTCCATGACGTCGTCGTGGTACAGCGTGGCCAGGTGCGTCAGTTCAACAACCACGGCGGCCTGGACAACCTCGGGACGGGAAGCATCGCCAAGGTGGGCACACAGCAGCGTCAGCAGCGGACGGATGCGCTTGCCGCCGGCTTCCACCAGGTGGCGCGACGTTGCGTCAGCCAGCGGATCCGAGTTGGAGATGGCCTCGCGAAGCTTCTTCTCCACGCGGGCCAGGTTGGTGGTGATGGCGGGGCCGAGCTCGGCGTCGCCTGCGATGGCGGCAAAACCGGCGGGCAGCTGGAGGCCCGTAGCGATCGCGGTGGTGTTGGGGGCGGGCTCGTTGGAGTCCGGCAGGCCGTGCCCGGCATGGGTCCAGCTGTGTTCGGCAGAGTTCGTCACGGGTTAACCCTAACTAGTTGGTGCGGAAACCGCGGTGTCGGACCCTGCCGCTGCAAACGGGCGGGTGGAGGAAGTATTGGACGTGGGTGGAACGAGCATTTCCAGGACCCGGATCACCCGGTCTTCGAAGCCCTTCGCCGAGGAGTCTGTGAGGTTGGCCAGCAGCCGGACCACAAAGCGCATCAGCACGGGAATGGGCATGCCGGTCCGCAGGGCGAGCTTCATCACGGCGGGTTTGCCGATCAGGAAAGCAAAGGCCCGTCCGAGCGTGAAATGCGAACCCCACTGGTCCCGCACATAGTCCGCGTACCGCGAAAGGTGCGCATCGGCGTCGTCCGTATTCCAACCGGCAGAGGCAGTGCGGGAGGAGGCATCGATCAGGAACTCAGCCGCGAAACGCGCCGACTCCATGGCATAGGAGATGCCCTCGCCGTTGAATGGAGACACCATGCCGCCGGCGTCGCCCAGCAAGAGCAGCCCGGGCGAGTAGTGCGGGGTGCGGTTGAAGCCCATGGGCAGTGCGGCGCCACGGATCTCCCCCACCTGGTTCTCCGGGGTGAAGCCCCATTCGGACGGCATGCCGGCGGTCCATTCTCGCAGGACCTGCTTGTAGTCGAGCTTGCCGAATTCCTTGGAGGAATTCAGGATGCCGAGGCCCACGTTGGACGTGCCGTCTCCTACGCCGAACACCCAGCCATAGCCGGGCAGCGGCTTGCCGGATTTGCCGGGCAGCTCCAGCCAGCCTTCCATCCAGTCGTCGTCGTGGCGGGGCGATGTGAAGTAGGTGCGCACGGCCACGCCGAGCGGACGGTCGTCGCGCTTGTGCATTCCCAGCGAGACTGCGGTCCGCGTTGAGTTGCCGTCTGCGGCGAGGACGACGTCGGCATGGAAGTCGCGCGTTTCGCCCGTCTTGCGTCCGGACTCGTCGAGGATCGCGGCGCGCGCGCCGATCACGCGGCCGTCGTCGTCCTGAAGGGCGGTGGTGACGCTGTGGCGTTCAAGGACGACGGCGCCTGCCGCCTCCGCGTGCCGGGCGAGGGATTCGTCGAAGCCGAGGCGGGTACGAATGAGTCCGTACGTGGGAAAGTCGGAGACCTCCGGCCAGGGCAACTCGATGGTGCGGCCACCGGCGATCAAGCGGAGACCCTTGTTCCGGCGCCACCCGTCCTCAACAGAGTGCGGCAACCCTAGCTTCTGGATCTCCCGGACTGCCCTTGGAGTGAGCCCGTCCCCGCACACCTTTTCGCGCGGGAAGGCGGTCTTTTCCAGGACCGTAACGTCGATGCCTGCCTGGGCCAGGTAATACGCGGCGGTGGACCCTGCGGGGCCCGCGCCAACTATCAGTACTTTCACGGTGTCCTAAGTCAGCCCGACTGTGCGCCCGTCCGGCGCGGCTTGATCTGGCGGCGCAGCTTGGCCACGGGAACACTTTCGCGGTGTTCGGCGGGCTTCTGCGCGCGGTGTACTGCAACGATTCCGCCGCTGAGGTTGCGGTAGGTGATGTCCGTCCATCCGGCGTCGGAAAGCCACTGTGCCAGGTGGTCCTGGTCCGGCCAGGCGCGGATGGATTCGGCGAGGTAAACGTAGGCGTCCGGGTTGGAGGACACCTTGGTTGCTATGGCCGGCAGGGCACGCATGAGGTACTCGGTGTACATGGTTCGCCACAGCGGAACCACCGGCTGGGAGAACTCGGCAATGACCAGGCGGCCGCCGGGCTTTGTCACGCGGAGCATCTCTTCGAGGGCTTTGCGGGGTTCAACTACGTTGCGCAGGCCGAAGGAGATGGTGGAGGCATCAAAGCTGTTGTCCGCGAACGGAAGATTGGTGGCGTCACCGGCAATGAAGTCGATGTCCGGGCGGCGGCGCTTGCCTACCTTGAGCATCCCCAGGGAGAAATCGCAGGCCACAACATCCACGCCGGCATCGGCGTAGGGCTCGCTGGACGTACCGGTTCCGGCAGCCAGATCCAGCACGCGCTGCCCGGCCTTTACGTCCATGGCATCCACCACGATCCGGCGCCACCGCCGCGTCTGCCCCATGGAGAGGACGTCATTGACAACATCGTATTTAGGGGCGACATCGTCAAACATCGTCGCAACTTCGTCCGGACGCTTTTCCAAGGATGCTCGGTTCACCCGTCAATTGTCTCAGACAAACAGCCAAGTTTGCTGCGCTGTAGAAGAAGGGGCGGGTTCTGCCTGCACCCGGGAGTACTGTTGTTCCATCATGACCAGCACGCTCCGCACTTTGACAGTCCCCCTCGATGTCGATTCATCCTCCGGGGGGCTGCCGTCGTTTCTGGTGCGTGACGACGTCCTGTGCTGGTCCCGCCGCGAAGCCGGCTTGGTGGGATACGGGGAGCTGGCCCGCTTCAGTGCCACCGGTCCGGAGCGTTTCCTCGAGGCCGATATCTGGTGGCGGCACCTCATCCTTGAGGCCGAAATCACCGACCATGTTGAGTTGCCGGGGACGGGGCCCGTGGCGTTCGGCTCCTTCGCTTTTTCCAAGACCTCACCGCATGTCTCGCGCTTGATCCTGCCGGAGCTTGTGGTCGGCATCCGCGACGGCCGCGCCTGGGCCACCCAGTTGACGTTCGACGGCGGCCCCCTCACCGAGGCGACTGTCCTGGCCACCGTGGAGGCCTGGCTGTCCGGCACCAACGGTGACGAATCCGCCGTCGTAAGTTTCGACGTCGGGCACTCACCCGAGGTTGAGGCGCTCAACGGATCGCGTGGCTCGCTTGGGCGCGGGTCGCTCACCGAAGCAGCGTGGATGGACGCGGTGACCAACGGCGTGGAGGAAATCCGTGCCGGCAAGCTGGAGAAGCTGGTGCTGGCGCGCGACGTCGTTGCCACCCTTCCAGCGGGAGTCAACGCTGCGGAGGTGCTCCGCCAGCTCGCGGCCCGGTACCGCGAATGCTGGACGTACGGCGTGGACGGTTTGGTGGGTGCCACCCCGGAGATGCTGATCCAGGTGGAGGGCCGCACAGCGCAGGCCCGTGTACTTGCCGGGACCTTGGACCGCCGGGACGCCGAGGGCCTCGACGGCTCCCCCATGGAATACGCCGAACGTGTGCTGGCCGGCTCGGAGAAGCAGCGGCACGAACACGAGATCGCCATCGACTCCCTGACCCGGCAGTTGGCCCCGTTCTCGGAGGCGATGAACTCGCACAGCGAACCCTTCATCCTGGAACTGCCGAACGTGTGGCACCTGGCGTCGGACGTGAAGGCCGAACTCGCGGACATCGAAGGGCACGTCCCTACATGCCTGGCCTTAATCAACGCCCTGCACCCCACCGCTGCCGTGTGCGGAACGCCCACCTTGGTTGCCGGGGCACTGATCAGGAAACTGGAACATCTGGACCGCGGACCCTACGCCGGACCGGTCGGCTGGCTGGACGCCGCAGGCAACGGCGAGTGGGGCATTGCGCTGCGCGGCGCCGTGATCGAGGACGCCAACACCGTGCGGCTTTACGCGGGCTGCGGCATTGTTGAAGGCTCGCAGCCCGAGGCTGAACTGGCCGAAACCTGGGCCAAGTTCCGTCCGATGCTCGAAGCCCTCGGCATCCGCCGGTGAATCTGGGATTCCAGACCGGGACCCGCCGACCCCCCTTGCATATTCGCTAAACTGGTTATCCAATAGTGAAACTTAGTTTCCTGTGATGCACATCTCACGTTCGGTACTACACTAAAGACCGACTCAGTCCAGCATCCACTGCAACAAAAGGTAAAAATATGCAGATCTCCCGTTCGGTTCTGTCCGGTACCAAGATGGCCGCCGTGCTCGCAGCAGGTGCTTTGGCCCTGACGGCCTGCGGTGGCTCCTCCACTCCGGCCGCCTCAGGTTCGGGCCCCCAGCTCATCAACGCCGGCAAGCTGACCGTTTGCTCGGACATCCCCTACGAGCCTTTCGAGTTCCAGAAAGACGGCAAGAACGTCGGCTTCGATATGGACATCGCAGCCGAAGTTGCCAAGGACCTCAAAGCCGAACTCAACGTGGTGGACAGCTCCTTCGAGGCAATCGAAACCGGTACGGCCCTCACCGGTTGCGACGTTTCCATCTCCTCCATCTCCATCACCGATGTCCGCAAGAACGTCATGGACTTCTCCAGCCCCTACATGGATGACGACCTGACCCTGGTGGCCTCCACCGCTTCCGGCATCAGCAACCTTGACGGCGCCAAGGGCAAGAAGGTGGGCGTCCAGCAGGCAACCACCGGCGCTCAGTACGCCAAGGACAAGGGACTCGACGCCCAGCAGTTCGAGGACTCCGGCCTCCTGGTCCAGGCCCTCAAGGCCGGCACCATCGACGCGGCCGTCGGCAACCAGTCCGTCCTGGGCTACGCCATCAAGGATGACTCCAAGATCAAGCGCATCGAGGACTACGCAACCGGCGAGAAGCTTGGCATTGCCATCAAGAAGGGCAACACCGCCATGACTGACTCCGTGAACGCCACCCTGAAGCGCCTCACGGACGACGGAACGCTGGCAAAGTTCAAGACCACCTGGTTCGGCGAAGCCGCAAAGTAAGGCAACCGGCTCCCGATATCCACGCAAGCGGGGCCCCGTAACTCTCTGTTAAAGCAGTCGGTTCGGGGCCCCCGCTGCGCAACATGATTGTGAGAACACCATGGCAATGACTGCACGTCAACGCGCCAGAGTCAGTCTATACGTCCAGGCCGGAATCTTCGTTGTGGCTGTAGCTGCAGTGATCATCGCCGTGGACTGGAAGACCATTGGCAACAGCGTCTTCAACTTCGCCAAGATCGGCCCCATGTTCCCGGGAATCTTCCTGGTGGGCCTCAAGAACACTCTCATCTACACCGCGCTGGCATTCGTGGTGGGCTTGTCAGGCGGTCTCCTGCTCGCGCTGATGAAGCTCTCCTCCTTCCCGCTTTACCGCTGGATCGCCACCGGCTACATCGAGTTCTTCCGCGGTGTTCCGGCCCTGCTGGTCTTCATCGCCTTCGGCTACGGCGTGCCCCTGGCCTTCGGTGTGCAGTGGGACGTCAACATTGTGGTCATGGTGTCCCTGGGCATCGTGGCTTCCGCATACATCGCTGAAACCCTCCGCGCCGGCCTCCAGGCTGTTCCCAAGGGACAGATGGAAGCCGCCCGGTCCCTCGGCATGCCGCATTGGCGGGCCATGGTCTCGATCGTGATCCCGCAGGCCTTCAAGATCGTCCTGCCTCCGCTGACCAACGAGATCATCCTGCTCACCAAGGACTCGTCCTTGATCTACGTACTGGGCCTCACTGCGTCCCAGTACGAGCTCACCAAGTTCGGCCGCGACGGCATCTCCAGCCTGGGCGCAGGCCTGACCCCGCTGCTGGTGGCCGGTGCGTTCTACCTCGTAATCACCATCCCCTTGAGCCTCCTTGCCCGGAAGTTCGAAAGCCGCTCTGCGCGGACCAAGCGATAGGACGGACAGTCATGACCAACTCCGCAACAGTCCGCGCTGCGGGCGTGGACATCAAGGACCTCCGCAAGTCGTACGGCAACAACGAGGTCCTCAAGGGCATCTCCCTCACCGTCGAGCCCGGACAGGTGGTGTGCCTGATCGGCCCTTCGGGTTCGGGCAAGTCCACGCTCCTGCGCTGCGTCAACCTGTTGGAGCAGCCCAATGCGGGCACCATCAACGTAGGCAAGTTCGAGGCCACGGACCCGGATGTGGACCTCAACCGCATGCGCCAGAGCGTGGGAATGGTGTTCCAGCACTTCAACCTGTTCCCGCACCTGAGCGTCCTGGACAACTGCACCATCTCGCAGGTCAAGGTCCTCAAGCGGTCCAAGTCCGAAGCCGCCGACGTGGCCCGCCGCAACCTGGAGCGTGTTGGCCTGGGGCACCTTGCCGATCGCTTCCCGGACCAGCTTTCCGGTGGCCAGCAGCAACGCGTGGCTATCGCCCGCGCGTTGTCCATGGATCCACAGTTGATGCTTTTCGACGAGCCTACGTCTGCCCTGGACCCCGAAACCGTTGGCGATGTCCTGGCAGTCATGCGGAAGCTGGCCCAGGAAGGCATGACCATGCTGGTGGTCACGCACGAGATGGGCTTTGCCCGTGAAGTGGCCGACCGCGTGGTGTTCATGGACGGCGGCGTTGTGGTGGAGGAAGGCGTGGCCGAGCAGGTCATCGGCTCCCCCACGCAGCCGCGAACCAAGGAATTCCTGCGCCGCGTCCTGGACCCGACGCACATCGACGTCGTGGAGGACTAAACCCCCGTTCAGCGACGAAGGAGGGCGGCACCTGGATCCAGGTGCCGCCCTCCTTGCTTGCGCGCACCCCTGCTTCGCATCCGGCGCGCCCTTTCCCGCCAGGCGCGCCCTCTCACGCCCGGCGCACCCCTGCTTCGCATCCGGCGCACCCTTTCCCGCCAGGCGCCCCCGAGGTTACGGGCGCGGACGGCGGAAACGGGTGCCCGGCTTAGCTGGCCGTGAGGACCTTGCCCACGGCAGCCGAGACGGCTTCCTTGATACGGGCATGAAGTTCCCGCAGGCCCGCCCGGTCCACGCGCACTTCCACAATGGTGCGTCCCTTGAGGGGCGCCTTCAGTGCGTCGGCGAGTTCCGCCGTCGTACTTACCGCATGGTGCCCGACGCCGTAAGCCGCAGCGAGTGCCGCGATGTCCACTGAGTGCGGGGTTCCAAAGAGGCGTTCGACGGCGGTGCCGTAGGCGCCTGAGTTGTCTACCTCGCCGTGTTCCAGCAGGCCGAAAATGGCTCCGCCGGCGTCGTTGAGAACAACGATGCGCAGGTCCGGGGTGGGTTCGCCCTGGCCCAGGAGCAGCCCGCCGACATCGTGCAGGAAGGTGACATCGCCCAGCAGGACGGTGGTTTCGCGCCCACTTCCCAGAGCGATGCCTGTTGCTGTGGCGAGGGTGCCATCGATCCCGGCGAGGCCGCGGTTGGCGTAAACGGTGGCAACGGGCTCGGACTGGGGGTGGCCCGCGAGGTCCACGTCACGGATGCCGTTCGACGAACCGAGCACCAGTTTCCCGCGGGCATGCGCCCACACAGTTGCCCCTACCGACGGGCCCGTCGCTGCGGGCTCCCCGTTGAGGATGGAGTCGAGCGCATGCTGGGCAGCGGCACCCGCGAGGAGCCAGGAATCCAGCCAGTCGCCTGAACCGCGGCCGGCGAACTCCGCCAACCCGGGCAGCGTTTCCACCGGCGTTTCGCGGCGCCGGCCTTCGTCGTACCACGCCACCGGGACGGGTTGGTAGATCACCGACTCAATGTCTTCGCCGGCCAACAGCGCGCTGACCGGCCGGGACAATGTGGGTCGGCCGAACAGGACCACACGCTCAATAGGAGTGGATGACCCGGGGCCGAAGTGCTCCAGCAGCAGCCGGTACGGGCCCACGGCGTTGGGGCCGAAGCGGGCGTTGGATGATGGCTCCGCGAGCAAGGGCAGGCCGTGCGCGCGGGCGAAGGCCTCGGCCACGGGACCGGCATCGTGACCGGCGAGGACCACGGTGTTTCTCAGCGGGAGATCCTGGGAAGCGGCCGGCAAGTCGAGCACCTGCGGTCCGGCGTCGTAATGGAAAGGACCGTGGCCTGCGGCCAGCGGCAGGGCATCACCCGGCTCCGGCACCAACGGGTCGCGGAAGGCCAGGTTCACCTGGACCGGGCCCGGCGGCGTGTCCTCGAGGGCACCCGTGGCCGCGTACAGTGCCGTGGCGACTGCCCTTTGCGGGTTGTCCCCAGCCGCGACATCGACGGCGAAACGGACGTGCTCGCCGAAAAGGTCAAGTTGAACCGTGGTCTGGTTGGCACCTGTACCGTGCAGTTCCTCAGGCCGGTCGGCCGAAACGACGACCAGCGGAAGCGCCGCGTGGTTGGCTTCCATCACTGCCGGGAGCAAGTTCCCGACGGCGGTCCCGGACGTGGTGACGACGGCGGCAGGGGCTTCGGTTGCCACGGCCAGGCCCAAGGCCGTGAAGGCTGCGTCGCGTTCGTCGATCCTGACGTGGAGAATTACCCTGCCCGTAGCCTCCGCTTCCGCCAGGGCGTAGGCCATGGGCGCCGACCGCGAACCGGGGGCCACCACCACGTGCCGCACACCGCCGTCGAGCAGCGCGGATACCGCAACCCGGGCGGCGCCAATGGATGTCAGAGAGTCCTGGGAAGTCACCGTCCCAGTCTATGGGCGCCCCTCGACCCGAAAGCGGCACAAGAGTGAGAGAGCGATCACCGAAAACGGTCATTCGGTGAGAGAGCGTCGGATACCACCGACGCTCTCTCACCAAACGCCCCCTTCCCACCGACGCTCTCTCACCAAACGCCCCCTTCCCACCGACGCTCTCTCACCAAACGCCCCTTAAACGGAAACGCTCCTCCACCCCGGTTGCGGGCTGGAGGAGCGCCTACGCGGTAAAGCCTACTTGCGGAACACCTGGACGATTGCCGGACGCGGCGCACGCACGGAGCCGGCAGCCGGGCGGGATCCCGCGCCGACGTAGTCAGGGAAGTACGAGTGCGGAGCCTCAAACGTGCCTTCTTCACCCGGGTGCTGGACGGCGACGAAGACCGTGCGCTCCTCGTCGTGGATGATCGGGCCACAGGTCTCGGCGTCACGCGGTACGGCCAGGAACTGCTCCACCTTGCCACGCTCCGGACCTTCCAGGGTGACCTTGAAGAGACCGTCGTTGTAGCCGATGGTGGACGGAGCACCGTCCGTGGAGATCCAGAGGTTGCCCACGGAGTCGAAGGCCACGTTGTCAGGGCAGGAGATCGGGGAGACCTTGTCCGCCGGGAAACCGGAGAAGTAGGTGGAGGTGTTCTTGGCGGGGTCGCCGGCCACCAGCAGCAGGGTCCAGTTGAACTTGGTCCCGGTCTGGCCCGGAGCTTCGGTGATCTCCACGATGTGGCCGTCGCGGTTCAGGGTGCGGGGGTTGACCTCCGTGGCGCCTTCCTTGCCGGCCTTGCCACGATCGGAGTTGTTGGTGCAGGCCACGTAAACCTTGCCGGTGCGCAGGTTCGGCTGGACATCTTCGCAGCGGTCCATCTTGGTGGGGCCAACCTTGTCAGCTGCAAGGCGGGTGTAAACCAGGACTTCGGCGACGCTCATGCCGGGTACGGCGGACTTGCCGTCGACCACCAGCGGCAGCCATTCGCCGGAACCGTCGAATGCGCCGTCAGCGGGGACCTTGCCGGTGCCATCGATCTCGGCGGCCGGGGAATCGCCGGTGAAGCGGGCAACGTACAGGTCGCCTTCGGAAAGTAGGTTCATGTTGTTCCTACGGGCGGCTTTTGAGTCGCCGGGCTGGTATTTGCCCTTGGAAACGAACTTGTAAAGGTAGTCGAAGCGCTCGTCGTCGCCCATGTACGCCACAACGCGGCGGTTCGGGGCCACGATCACGTTGGCGCCCTCGTGCTTGAAGCGGCCCATGGCGGAGTGCTTCTTCGGGGTGGACGTGGGGTCGAACGGGTCAACCTCCACGATCCAGCCGAAGCGGTTGGTTTCGTTGGCGTAGCCGGAGTTGCGGGTATCGAAGCGCGGCTCGTCGAGCTCCCACTGCCGGGTGGTGGCCTTCGCGGCCAGGCCGTAGCGCTTGTCGCCGTCGCTGGTTCCAGGTGCTGCAAAGTAGCCGTTGAAGTTCTCTTCACCGGAGAGGATGGTGCCCCACGGGGTGGTTCCGCCGGAGCAGTTGCCCAGGGTGCCCTTGATCCAACGGCCGGCGGGGTCGTCGATGGTCTTCACCAGGTTGGTGCCGGCGGCGGGCCCGGTCAGTTCGTAGACGGTGTCCGTCAGGAAGCGGCGGTTGAGGGCCGCACCCTGGACGTAGCGCCACGGCTTGTTCTTGTTCTTGCGCTCGAGTTCCACAACAGCCAGACCGTGGGCGGCACGGCCGATGGCGCGGGCCTCGGCAGCATCGAAGCCCACCGGCAGCATGATGTTCTCGTTGGTGTATTCGTGGTTGGTGAACAACAGCGCCCGGCGATCCTTGGAGTCCGGGATCGGCAGGATGTCCGTGTAGTCGTTGTTGTAACCGAACTGGCGGGCCTGGGCAGCGGCGGTCTGGTTGTTCAGGTCGAAGGCCGGCGAGTCCTTGAACAGCGGGTCACCCCAGCGAATGATCGGGTTCCAGTCGAAGCCTTCGGGAACCGTGAACGCGTCAACGGCGGCATCAACGGGCTTGATGGCGGTGAACTTCAGCTTGGACTTGTCGTAACCCTTCTTGGCGGCATCGGACAGGCCATTGCCGGAGTCAGCGACAGCAGAATCAGCTCCCGTAACAGCGCCACCGAGAACGACGGCGAGCGCACCTGCGGCCCCCAGGCCCAGGGCGGCGCGACGGGACATGGCCGTGGAGGCGATATCCCGGAAGTAGCCGTTGGAACTGGTGTTGCAGACATCGCCTGCGCAGGCATTGTCACACTTGAGCGCACAGGTGACCGCGCTGCGCTTGCCCTTGGTGTGGCCAAGCATGGGGAGCAGCGGGAACGTGCGTCCGGTGGTTTCAGACATGGGGGGACCTTCCAGAATGGGTACGAGGTTCCCGCTGAGCCTTTCAGCGCAACTCGAAGCCGAGAGGGCGCTCTGGTTAAGGACCGGTGAACAAACCGCGTCAGGCAGAGGCCAGGACCGCGTGCACCCTAGCCAGCCGCTCCAACCACCAGTCGCGACGTTCAGGGGGTGCCGCATACCGCTCAAGAAGCTCTGGATCGGCCGCTGCCTCGCGAAGCCGGATGGCGCCGTCGTCGGCTACCAACGGGTCCCGCGCGATGTCTGCAGCGAAAAGCGAAACCGTCCCCAGGCCGCAGGCGTAAGGCAGCGTTGGCAATGCGGCAGCGAGCGCCAAACCGGCGCGGATTCCCACGGACGTGTCCAGGGCTGAACTGACGACGGCGGGAAGGCCGGCTTGGGCCACGATGTCCAGGGCGCGCGCCACTCCCCCAAGCGGTGCGACTTTCACCACCAGGAGGTCGGCTGCGCCAGCACGGGCCACGCGAAGGGGATCATCTTCTTTACGGACGCTCTCGTCCGCCGCGATAAGCACTGGTGTCCCAGCAGCCGAGAGCCGCCGCCGCACTTCCGCCAGTCCCTCAATGGTGGGCACGGGTTGCTCGGCGTACTCAAGTCCCACCGCGGAGAGCTTGCCCAGTGCCTCGACGGCCTGCTCCACGTCCCATCCTCCGTTGGCGTCCACCCGGATGGCGGCGTCCGGCAAGGCTTCCCGAACGGCAACCACACGAGCTACATCGTCGAACAATTCCTGGCCCCGCTCAGCGACCTTGATCTTGACCGCGTCAACGCGTCCAAACCGCGCGAGCACGTCAGACACCCGGTCCGCGGCGACGGCGGGGACGGTGGCGTTCACGGGAATGCTGTCCCTGAGCGGAACCGGGAATCCTTGCCAGCCCGCTTCCAAAGTGGCGGCCAACCAGCGGGACGATTCGTCGTCGTCGTATTCCGGAAACGGACAGAACTCACCCCAACCAAGTGGTCCCTTCATCAGGAGCGTTTCGCGCTGCATGATGCCGCGGAATTTGACCCGCATGGGCAAGGAAACGACGTAGGCAGAGTCCTGTAGTTCTTCAAGCGAAGGGAGCATAGTGCCACTGTACCGGCGGCGCTTGAGGCGCAGATGGGGCAAAGCGCGCTATGTGGAAACCTACTCCACCCAGAACTTCCTGGCCGCGCGGGCTGCGTCGGCGAACAGCTCGACGGGCAGCCGCACGGAACTCTCGGGCATCCCCAGGCCATCCCATCTGGCCACCAGGACGGCTTGTCCGTCCAGCGGCAACGGCCATAACCAGTACCGTGAAGTGCCCTGCAGGAATTCATCGTTCCCGCCAGACCCGCCACCTCCCAGCGGCGTGAGGACTGGCCCCGTCACATCGCCGTCTATTCCGCCTCCCAGACTGGGCTCCACCAATCCAGCGAAGACCTTCCGGCCATTCGGATATCCCACCCCAACCAACAATCCGTCCAGCCCCTGCTGGAAATGACCGCGGGGTGTGAGTGCCTTGTCCATGGCATCGCGCCATTCGCTGGCTGTTTGGTCTCCGCGCCGGACCGTCCAAACCAGGTCCAAAACACAACCGGTGGAGTAGACGTCAACGGATTTCAGCGCCAACGCCATGCGGTTGCTGCTGTGTACGAACCCACTGACCGGCACCACTCCGGGCAATTCATCCGTTGGCGGCCCTACCCAGGCAGGCGGAATGGGCTGCGTATGTCGTGGACGTTCTGGCGGTTCAGGAAGGTCCTCGAAGAAGGTCATGTTCCATGCATACACCGACTTTCCCGCGATGGGGAGGACCGTTTGCTAAGAGAGAGGCCGCAACCGCGATATCCTCTGATTCGACACTCATTCAGGGGGACTCATGACTCAGGGCTACAGCGGTTCAACGACGCCTCCGGGCTGGTATCCGGACCCGTCCAATCCGCAGCAGATGCGCTGGTGGGACGGCGTGCAATGGACGCCGCACCTGGCACCCGCGCACCCTCAGTTCATGCCGCTGCAACGCGTACTGATCAGCAACCAGACGCCGATCTACAACCCGTTCATTTGGGCAATCGTGCTCATTCCCTTGGTGTCCGTCCTTCTCCTCCTGATGTGGCAGCCGGAGTTCCGCCTCATCACCACCCGCTCGGGCGCAACGACGCTCGACACCACGTCGATCTACTCTCCCGGCTACTTCCTCCTCCAGATCTCAGGTTTCGTGTTCTGGGCGGTGACCATCCTGTTCGCCTTCCTCGACTACCAACGCCTCGCCAAATCAGGGGTGATCCGTCCCTTCCACTGGGCCTGGTGCTTCTTGAGCCCCTTGGTCTACGTGATTGGCCGGACCGTCATTGTCCGCAAGGTCGCCCCAAACCGAGGCCTGGCCCCCATCTGGGTCATGATCGGGACCATCGTGGTGTCGTTCATCGTCTTTGGCATCTGGATGGCGAACTTCTTCAACCAGATCTACTCCCAAATCGGCTACTCGATCAACGCGTAGCCCGCGCGCAACAACCTTCCCTCACACGCGTTAGGTAGACTGCTGCCTAGCCGCAGGAAAGGACCGCCATGAACCGCAAGGCCACCGCACTCGATGTCGCAAAACGGGCAGGGGTTTCCCGGAGCGCCGTTTCGTTGGTCCTCAACGGTCGCGGTGACGGCAATGTGGCCAAGGAGAGCCAGGACCGCATCCGGTTGGCAGCTCAGGAGCTGAACTACTCCCCCAACGCCATCGCACTCAGCCTTCGGAACCAGCGCTCCCGCGTCATCGGGATCGTGTCCGACGAAGTGGTGGTCAGCCCTTTCGACGGCAACATCATCGGCGGCGCGGACGATGTCGCCCGAAGCCATGGCTTCGTCACGGTGGTCATGGATACCGAGCGCGATGCCGCCCGGGATGCGAGCGCAATCGAGACGCTGCTGGACCGCCAAGTGGACGGACTGATGTACGTCACGGTGGGCCTCAAACCGCTCGATGTCCCTCCAGGCATGCAGCGTGTCCCGTCTGTGCTGGCCAACTGCTACGACAGCCGCACCGAGCCGCAGATCCACCACGTCATTCCGGATGAGGTCACCGGCGGACGCGAAGCCACAGAGCACTTGCTGGAACTCGGCCACAGGGACATTGCCTTGCTGGCCGGCGCGGAAGTGGACCCGGCGGCTCCCCTGCGTGTCCAGGGCTACCGCGACGCGTTTGTCAGGACCCGGCTCGGCGTCAGGGAGGATCTCATCACCCATGCAGGCTGGGACATCAACGACGGCTTCAATTGGGCCATGCGCCTCCTCGATGGCAAGAAACCCGCGGAACGCCCCACGGCCATCATGTGCGCCAACGACCGCTTGGCCGTCGGCGTAGCCCTCGCTGCCGCCCGCCTGGGCTTGAGCATTCCGCGTGATCTCTCAGTCATGGGCTACGACGACGAACACCGCATTGCCAGCACGATGGTCCCCGCCCTCACCACCATGGCACTCCCCTTGCGCGAGATTGGCCGGGTGGCCATGTCGGCCCTGTTGGGTGCCATCGAGGGAAGCGAAAGTACGACGGCGGCGCCCACCTTGGAGACGATGGTCCCCTGCCGACTGGTGTTGCGTGAGTCGACAGGCCCAGCACCTCGCTAAACCCGAACTTGCGAGGCCCGCTCCACGCCCCAAAGCCTTGGCGAAGCAAGTAGAGCCGGCCCCACAACGGGGAAGGAATCAGCACGGGAGGGCCAATTCCCAGACATCGGCCGTTGCGCCGGCGGGAACGTTGAGCGTCCAGGATTCACCGGGCGCCGGGTAGGCCCGCAGCGTGGTAGCCACTGAATTGGACGAGTAAACCTCAACGAGCGAGGCATCCACGAAGATCCGGAGCTCTTCCCCTGCGGCGAGCTCTCCCCTATAAACCACCTGCCCTGCAGGACCGGAGCCAAGGACCAGCTCAATTGTCCCGGCAGCGCCGGCCACCAGTACCTCCGCAAATGCAGGAACGGCCACCGATCCCGAGGCGTCGGATGCCACCAACGACCCACGGTACGCGGATACTTCCGGTGCCGGAGCAACCACCAACGCCCCGTCAGCCACGGACAAAAGGCGAGGATGCGTCAGCACCCCCGACCACCCGGCGTCGTCGATTTCATTCTGGGTGCGGCCCCGCCGACCGTCCCGGCCGGGACCTTCGTTGGCCCAACCCCAGAGCAATGCTTCAGGCGCAGTGCCGGAGGAAAGCTGGACGATCTGCGGTGCGTAGAAGTCGCGGCCCAGATCCGACTTACCACCAGAAACGGCGGTAAACACAGGCAGCCCGGTCTCGGGATCCGACGTGAGCGAACCGATCAGGTGGCCTACGCCGTTGGCGTGCTCGTGGTCGTCGCCGGAGAGCCAGAGCGAGAACATCATCACCCAGGACGAACCCGAAGTTGAAGGTACCTCCACCAGTTGCGGGCATTCCCAGATCTCGGCGGGCGTGTGAACGGCGGCGACAGGGTCGGCTGACGTCAGCCAGATGCCCTGGTACTTCCACTCATCCAGCGAGTCCACGGTGTACAGCAGCAGCGCGGCCCGCCCGTCGGCGAGTCCGGCACCCTGGATGGCGTAGCGGGATCCGTTGAACATGAAGATGAAAGGATCGCGGACAGCGGTCACGGAGGAATCAGCGGGCATGGAGGCGGCAACGTGCCCGTCCTGCGTCCAGGTCACCAGGTCCGAGGAGCCTCGGGCAATAACAACCTGTGAGTGGCCACCGTGGTCCTGAACGCCGGAGTAGGCCGCCGTCGGAACGTCACCATCAAGGGTGACCACACCGGTCCAGCACCCGGCGGAGTCTGGCCCGCCTGCCTGCGGTGCGAGGGCAACGGGATGCTCTTCCCAGTTCACCAGGTCAGCAGTGCTCACGTGGCCCCAGTGGATCTGGGTGTGCCGCGCAGAGGACGGGTTGTACTGGAAGAACACGTGGTACCGGCCATTGATGTAGCTGATCCCGTTGGGATCGTTGATCCAGCCTTGGGCAGGCCGCGGGTGGAAGCGCGGGAACGCGGGATCCGGGTGCGTAGCGGCCTGGGCCAGGGAGGAAACAACTGCAAGGTCCGTCATTGGAAATGCCTTTCGAAGAGAGAAGGAAAACTACTTGCCCGTACCGGCGGTGAGCCCGTCCTGCAGGGCACGCTGCCCGAACATGAACACCACCAGCGCGGGAATCATGGAGAGAACAACGCCGGCCAGGACCACCGAGATGCTTCCGGTGCCGAGGTTGCCTTGGAGGGAGACCAGGCCCAGGGGCAGGGTGAAGTTCTGCTCCGAGATGGTCATGATGAGGGGCCTGAAGAACTCGTTCCAGTGGAAGTTGAACGCCAGGATGCCCACGATTGCCAGGCCGGGCATGGCCAGCGGTGCATACACGGACCGGAAGGTACGCCAGGGCGAGGCGCCGTCGATCGCAGCCGCTTCAGCGAGCTCACCCGGGAGCCCCATGAAGTATTGCCGCATCAGGAAGGTGCCGAACGCCGTCGGGATGGCGGGGAGGATCAGCGCGAGCAGCGTGTCGGAGAGCCCAACGCCGCGGATGAGCATGAACACGGGAACGATCGTCACCTGGGCCGGCACCATCATGGTGGCCAGCACGATCGAGAAGAGCGCTCCACGGCCCCGGAACTTCAGGTGCGCAAAGGCGTAACCGGCCAGAGCTGCGGTGATCATCTGGCCCACGGCGATCAGGCCGGTCACCAGGGCACTGTTCACCACCAGTCCAATGATGTTGAGCTGCTTGAACACTTGGCCGTAGGACGTGAAGTCCGGGTTCAGTGGCAGGAACGACGGCGGCAGTTTGAAGGATTCCGACGGCGGCCGCAGCGAGGTGGACAGCGTCCAGAGAACGGGCCCCAGGACAAAGACGGCGGCAATCAGCAAGGCCACGACCCGGGCGGCCACTGACCAGTCGCGCTTCTTCCGCGTTACTACGGGTGCCGTGGTTTTCACATGGTCAGAAATGGTGGTCATGGCGGGCCTTACTGGTAGAAGACGAATCGTTTGCTGAGCCGGAACTGCAGGGCCGTGATGGCCATGATGATGAGCGTCAGGATCACGCCGATCGCGGAGGCTTGCCCGAATTCGAGGCGCTGGAAGGCTGACTCGAAGATCACCATGACGGCGGTTCTAGTGGAGTCGCCGGGGCCGCCGCGGGTGAGCACGTAGGGCTGGTCGAACACTTGGAGTGCGTTGATGATTGCCATGACCGAGGCCACCAGCGTGGTGGGGCTCAGGAGCGGCAGGGTGACGTACCAGTGCTTGCGCCATCCGGTGGCACCGTCGATCGACGCGGCCTCGTAGGTTTCCACTGGAATGGAGGCCAGGCCACCAATGAACAGCAGGAACGAGAACCCGAAGTTCTGCCACACATACACAAGAATCACGACGGCGGCGGACCCGGTTGGCGTGGTCAGCCACGGTACCGCTGGGATGCCGACCAGGGACAGCAGCCAGTTGACGACGCCGAACTGCTCGTTGAAGAGGTAGCGCATGAAGATGGATACCGAGGCCGCGGACAGGATCAGCGGGAAGAAGAACGCGGAACGGAAGAACACCCTGAGCCAGGCGGGGAGTTTCTCCTGGACCATGATGGCCAGTCCAAGGGCGAGACCCAGCTGGAGTGCCACGGCCACAATGACGAAGACGATGGTGTTCAGGAACGACACCCGGACCGTGGGATCCTGGACCACTTCGGCAAAGTTGTCGAAACCCACGAACGTCGGCGCGGAGATGATGTCCCAGCGGAAGAACGCGAGGGCCACGGACGCCACGATTGGCAACAGGGTGAAGATGCCCATGCCCACGATGGTGGGGGCCAGGAATGCCCACGGGAGCCAACGCTGTTGGACGCGGCCGCGCTTGGACGCCGGACCACCCTTGTGGGACGGAGCACGGCCGGTGCCCGCTGGGGTACGGGTGACGGTACTCATGGCTGCCTCCTCAGGGCCAGTTCGAGGTCACGCTGCATGGAGTTGAGCGCATCTTTGAGTTGTCGTTCGTCGCCGCTGACGGCAAGGGACACGTTCTTCATGAGCGCGGTTTCGACGGCGGCCTGCTGGGGAGGTGCGGGGATGGGCCCTGTGGTGGGGAACCTGTCCAGGGTGTCGTAGAAGACCTTCCAGTGGCGTGGGCCGGTCCCCGCATAGAGCTGTTCGTTCACCATGGAGCGCCGGGCGGGTGTGGTGTTCGGCGTGGGGAACACGATCTGCATGGCTTCGAGGCTGGAGCTGAACTTCACCCATTCCCAGGCAGCGTCCTTGTCCTTGGCGGTCTTCATGATCGCGTACCCGGCGGTGCCGAACTGGTGGCGCTGGGTCCGCCACTTGGGGAAGAACTGCACGTCGAACCCGTCCTCAGTCATCCCCGCCTCGTGGAGGCCTTGTACCCAATAGCCGCCTGCCGGCGTCGTCCCTATCCGGTTGGAGGCGAAGAGGCCGATCAGCGAGCTGCCGCCCCCTTCCTCGGGGCGTACGCCCAGCCCGTCCTTGACCAGTCCGCGGAGGTAGTCGAAGGATTCGAAGACGCGCGGGTCGTCGGCGTTGGGTTCCAGCCACTGATACCCACCGGAGCGGAGACTGCGGGAGGGGTGGTTGGCGTAGAAGCCGTCCCACAGCCATTCGCCGCCGCCGGACTTGGTTTCCTTGAGGAAGCTGGTGTCATTCGCGTAGAGCCACGGCACAACTCCACCGAAAAGGCGGTTGGTCCAGTAGTAGGGCGTGAAGTCCTTGGGGTTGGCTTTCTTCATCGCCGCGAGCGTGGCGCGGAAGTCGGTGTGCGTCCAGTTGTCGGCCGGCCGATCCAGGCCTGCCTGCCGCAGTGACGTTGCGTTGTAGTACATGTTGGCGGCGTTCCAGTCGATGGGAAGCTGGAACAGGCTGCCTTTGTACATGAACGCTTCCACCAGGCTCGGGTGGACGTCCTGGAAGTACTCCTTCATGTCCTCGGCGTCCCGGCGGAGGTACTCGTCCAGCGGGTGGGCGAGTTTCTCGGCGAAGAGCTGGGCGCCCTCGGTGGCCACGTAGACCACGTCCGGCGGCGTGCCTGCAGCCACCATGGTGAGGATCTTGGTGAAGAAGTCCTTCCAGTCCACGGCCTGGATGGCCTGGACCTTCACCTTGATTTCGGGGTGGACCTTCGCGAAGGCGTCCACTACCTTTTGGCGGGCTGCTGCGTCTGCGGCGGTGCCCATGATGGCGATGCTGAGGCTGTTGTCTCCCCGACCTGGAATGTCTGTTCCGGTCAGTCGCGGCCACGACGCCGCCGTTACTCCGACGATCCCAGCACCGAGGGCTGTGAGGGCGGTTCTGCGTGTGAATTGACGCAAAGCCCCGTTGGTTCCCGGCATTCTAGATTTCCTTCCCTAACACGTGTTAGGAACATTAGACCTGTCACCTAACACGTGTCAAGCGTCACAGGCATGTTGCGTGGATCTCACTTTTGGACCACGCAGGCACAGTGGGCTCACATGAGGCATCCAGCGAATTGTGGCAGGGTAGAGAGAATGAGTTCCCAGCAATTCCGCGTCAGCGGGAGGTCGAGCAAACGGCCACGTCAGGAGCGCCCAGCAGGCGCCGGCACGGGCTTTTTGTTTTGCCTCATCACCCTCGCCTGCATGGTTGGCTTGGCAGCGACGTACTACTTCTTCGTCCGCACCACCGCCGGCCAGTTCATTGACGAGTCTGCCCTTGTTGAAGCCACCGAACTCAGCGGCACGGCAGGCAAAGCCTCCACGGGATTCCTGGACATCCTGCCCATCACCTCCTTGATCATCGCCACGCTCGTGGTGCTGTTCGTGACCATTGCGCGCCGACGCTGGACAGCCGCGGGCATCGCCGTCGTCGCTTGCGTAGCCGCCAACATCGCCACACAAGTCCTCAAACTCCTCATCCCGGACCGTCCGGACCGCGGCGTCCAGACGCTGGAGATGAACTCGCTCCCGTCCGGCCACACCACCCTGGCAGCGTCCGCGGCAGCCGCAGTGTTCCTGATGGTGTCGCCGCGCTGGCGGCCCCTCGCGGGCTTCCTTGGCAGTACCTTCGCGGTCGCCACGGGCGTGTCCACGCTCATCAACCAATGGCACCGGCCAGCCGATGTGGTTGCCGCCTTCCTGGTGGTGGGCATCGTGATGCTCCCTGCCGGATGGCTGATTCTGCGCTCCGGCAACAGTTGGAACGTGTGGCGCGGCTACGGCGAACACTGGGCGTCCTCGCGGCTCTGGGTCTTTCTCACCCTCTTCGCCGTCCTGGCTGCCGGCGCCGTGGCTACCTACTCCCTACTCCAGGTAATGCCGGGCCTTAGCACGGACAGCACAACAGACTACTTCTGGGCCGGGACCGCATTCATGGTGGTCGCGGGTTACCTCTCCGCCTTGGGCGGGATGTGGCTCTTCGGACTGGCGGCCAGGAAGCGTTAATCCACGACGCCGGGTGGCGGCATTCGCTTTCCGGCGCGCCCGCAACAGAACTCCCCATGGCAACAGACCCTCTCTTGGAATACGATTAATCCACTCGTTGGATTAATCGTCAGGAGAGACCCATGCCTTCAGCCCGAACCGGCCGCGGCGCAAGCAGCTTGGCAGCGGTGCCCGCATCCCGGGACCTTGTGGTGGACTTCATCCGCGTCGCCTGCATGTTTGCCGTGGTTGCAGTCCACCTGCTCATGATGGGCATCAGCGTAGGCCCCGCCGGCATCGGCGTGGAGAATCCCCTGACGTCGCTAAGTTGGTTTGCGCAGGGAACCTGGTTCGGGCAGGTCATGCCCCTGTTCTTCGTCGTTGGCGGCTTCGCATCCCTCACGTCGTGGCGGAGCCTGCAGCGCAAGGGCGGGGACGCGGGCGACTATCTCCGCGTCCGGGTGCTTCGTTTGGTCCGGCCCACTGTTGCCCTGTACGCCTTCCTCGCCTTGGCGCTGTGGATTGCGACGGCGGCGGGCGTGCCGGGCGACTTGCTGAAGGTTATCGCCGCCGGTGCTGGAGTGCAGCTCTGGTTCCTTGCCGCGTACCTGATCTGCCAGGCGATGGTCCCGACGATGGCACGATTCCACAAGGTTGCACCGTACCGAACCGTCGCCGCATTGGTGACGGGCGCCGTCGTTGTCGATATCCTGCGACTCGGGCTGGAAAGCAACCCGTGGGGCTTCGACTCGAACCCGATCGGGCTGCTGAACATGGTGTTCGTGTGGGGCTTGCTGCAGCAGTTGGGGTTCTTCTATGCGGACGGCTTCTTTGATTGGTTTGCGCGGTGGAAGCTAATGGCAGCGGCGGTTGCATGCTACCTCGCGCTGGTGCCGCTGACGGATGATGGCCCCTACCCCGTGGATATGCTGACCAACCAGAACCCACCGATGTTCCCGTTGGTGCTGGTTGGCTTGGCGCACGTTCTGTTGGTGAAGGCTGCGTACCCTTGGCTGCAGCGCGCGGTTCAGCAGGGGTGGGTCCAGAAGGTCATGTTTGTTGTGGGGAGCCGGGCCATGACCATCTACTTGTGGCATTTGCCGTTGATCATCGCGATGTTCGGGCTGGCCCTTGTGCTCCGGCTTCCGTTCCCCGAACCTGCGAACACCGAGTGGTGGCTGAGCCGTCCCGCGTTCTACGTTGTGGCCTGGGCGCTGGTGTTGCTGGTGTCCGCACCCCTCGTCCGCCTTGAACTCGCCAGCACGGCACTGGCACCGCGGGCTTCCCGTCCGGCCATGTGGCGCATTGGCCTCGCCGCGGTACTGGCGATCATTCCGCCGTTCGTCGTCATGCGGAGTGCGCTGGACGTTTGGAATGCGACGTGGGGGTTGGTGTTCTTGATCCTCGCTGAAGATGTCAAGCGTTTTTGGCCCCAGGGTGACGGTTATGTGTGGCCCCACTTGAGATAGCTTGGGCGGCGTGTTGTCACGCGTGTGAGCA
>NZ_JBIVGD010000028.1:0-42312 GCF_044748465.1 Paenarthrobacter sp. NPDC089988 | reverse complement strand
AACAATGGAAAATCACCACCAACAACGGCATCCCCTGGTTCACCCCACCACCACACATCGACCCCACCCAAACACCCCGACGAAACCACCACCACCGCACCTAGAGAAGGGGACGCGGGGTCTATCCATGGCGCCGGGCCAACTGACGGTTCCCACCCTTTCCGCGTGCACACGCGCCACTACCGCGACAACAAACGCAAGGCCAACAAACTCAAGAAGCGCCCGTCGGCGAGTAATCGCCGTCGGACGCTTCCTGAATCGACCACCTACGGCGTAAACAACGCCGAGAAAAAGGCCTCTACTTGCACAAAAGGAATGGAGCAGACATCAACACGAGCTCAATCCCTACCGCGAATTTGGCCAGCCCGTGTATGACTCCGCCAAGTAGGCCTTCGCATGCTCCGACGAGACCACGGAGTGCAATTCGCCGAGCTGACGGGCCCGGTCGAAGTCGTCGGCGCCGGGGACCGTGTGCAGCATGGAGGTCATCCAGTAGGAGAAGTGCTGGGCCTTCCAGACCCTGTCCAGAGCACGGTCGCTGTAGGAGTCCAGCAACAGGGTGGAACCGGTGGAGTAGAAGGAGTCGAGCCCCTCAACGAGCACCTTGACGTCGTGAATGGCGAGGTTGAGCCCCTTGGCACCCGTCGGCGGGACGGTGTGCGCGGCATCGCCGGCCAGGAAGAGGTTGCCGTGGCGCATCGGAGTGTGCACGAAGCTTCGGAACGGCAACACCATCTTCTCCAGGACCGGCCCCTCCTTGAGTTCGAAACCGTTGCCGTTGACGCGCTTGCGGAACTCGGACCAGATGCGCTCGTCGTCCCACTCGCTCACGTTTTCCTTGGGATCACACTGGAAGTACATCCGCTGGACGGTTTCGGTCCGCTGCGAGATGAGGGCGAAGCCGTGCTCGGAGTTGGCGTAGATGAGCTCGTCGGCGCTGTGGGGTGCTTCGGCGAGGATCCCGAACCAGGCAAAGGGGTACTCGTGGAAGAACCACTTCCGGTTGGCTTCGGGGATCTGGAAGCGGCAGTGGCTGCGTGATCCGTCGGCACCGACCAGGAAGTCGGCGGTGATCTCGAACTCCTGGCCGTCGGCGTCGGTGAACCAGACTTTGGGCTTGCCCTCGAGGTCGTGGACAGTGGTGTCGGTGACGCTGTAGCGAACGTCGCCGCCGTCGGCTTCGCGTCGCGCGGCAAGATCCATGAAGACGTCGGTCTGGGGGTAAAGCCACACGGACTCACCAACGAGTTCCTTGAAGTTGATGCGGTGGCTTTCCCCGTTGAAGCGCAGCTCGATGCCGTCGTGGCGGTCGCCTTCACGCAGCACACGGTCGGACACACCTGAGTCCACCAGCAGGTTTACGGTGCCGTGTTCCAGGATTCCGGCGCGGACCGTTTCCTGGATGGTCTGGCGGCTTCGGATCTCAACCACCACGGATTCGATGCCCTGCTTCGCGAGCAGGTGGGACAACATGAGTCCGGCGGGACCGGCGCCCATGATGGCTACCTGGGTGGTGATGGGTGTGCGTGCCATGGTTTTCCTCGCTTCGTTGCGGTCCCGCGGGGTCGGGATGAGCCTCGACCCAGTGTGGCCCGCAGCATGTGTCTGGCGTTACACGGATTCCATTCAACGGAAGGTGGAATTCACTCCGACAGCTGACGACCGATCCCCCTCGCGGCGGTCTGGAGCGCAGGAACCAGCGCCTGAAGCCGCATCTCGGCAAGCGGAACCACTACGCCAAGCGCGGCAACGGTGCGCCTCTTGGCGTTGCTCACCGGAACGGCGATGCCCCAAGTATCCGGATCCACCACGCCGGCAAGTTGCGCGTAGCCGTGCTGCGCGGACTCAGCCAGGAGGTGGCGCACGACGTCGGCACTCACTTTCCCGGCCGGGTCACGGAACTGCTTGAGGTACTCCGCCTGCAGCTCGCGCGGCTGATGCGACATGAGGGCGATCCCGGCCGAAGAAATGTGGACCGGCATGCGCCCGGCAATTTGGGCTCGGTTGGCCACCGATCCGCGACGCGAAAGCCGTTCCACGAACAGGGCTTCCCAGCCGTCGAGCACCGCCAGGTTGACGTTCTGGTTGAGGACTTGCTGGATGTCCTCCATGAAAGGCATGGCCGCCTGCCGGAGTGCCAACGTGGGTGAGTTCCGGTTAACAAGCTCCCATAACCGGAGGCCCAGTCTGACAGCGCCACCGGCTCCGAGGTCCAGCAAGCCGTGCTCCGCGAGTTGGCGAACCAACCGGTGGGCCGAGGAAAGCGGCAAACCGGCCCGCTCGGACAGCTCCGTCAATTGGAGGGAGGTCACGCCGGCAGGGAACGCCTCAATCAGTCTTACGACGCGGTCCACCACCGAATCACCGGACGCCGAATTGGCCATCATGAGCTCCTCTGCCGCGACGGCACCAAGCCGACGCTTCCATTCAATGGTAGAACGTGTGCCCGGTTATAAAACGCGGTGATACAACTCTCATATCCGACCGATCGTTCTGGTGGTCGGACTCCATCGAAGAAGTACCGAGGACGCTATGCCAACGATGTCATCTTCCCAACGCTCCCAATGGCCCGTCTGGCTTTGCTGGTTGGCCATGGTCCTGGACGGTTTCGACCTTGTGGTCCTTGGAACCGTCATCCCCACTCTCATCAAAACCGGTGAACTCGGTTTCGACGCGGTTGGAGCTACGTTCGCGGCAACGATCTCTCTGGTTGGCGTAGGGCTCGGCGCACTGTTCATCGCACCGCTTTCGGACAAGCTCGGCCGCCGCAAGCTGCTCATCGCCTGCGTGGCAGGGTTCTCGATCTTCACCATCGCCGTGGCCTTCGCACCCAACGTGGCCGTCTTCTCGGCCTTCCGGCTGGTGGCCGGACTGGGGCTCGGCGCATGCCTGCCCGCTGCATTGGCCTACATGAACGACTACGCACCGGCAGGTTCGGCGGGTAAGTCCACCACCCGGACCATGACCGGTTACCACGTGGGCGCCGTCGCCACTTCGTCGTTGGCCCTCCTGATCATCCCCAACTGGCGGCTGATGTTCATCATCGGAGGCGTGGCCGGACTGGTGCTCCTGCCCTTCCTGTGGGCCAAGCTCCCGGAATCCCTGCCCGAGGCCGCTTCAGCGAAGGAAGCAGCCCCGGCGAAGGCGGGCGGAACATCGGCGCCAGCGCCCGCCGTCGTACCTTCAACCGCAGCAGGCACATCGGAGGCCGCCCCGAAAGCCGGTTTCCGGGACCTGCTCCGGAAGCCGTACCCGCTGGTGGCCGTGGGAATCGGCGTCGCGTCGTTCATGGGACTGCTGTTGGTGTACGGGCTGAACACGTGGCTTCCGCAGATCATGGCGGCGGCCGGCTATACGGTGAGCACCGGGTTGACGCTGCTGCTGGTCCTCAACGTTGGAGCGGTGGCCGGGCTGGTGCTTGCGGGCATCCTGGCCGACAGGCACGGCACCAAGAAGATCGTGCTGCTGTGGTTCGGGTTGTCCGCCGTGTTCCTTGCCCTGCTCAGTGTGAAGATCCAGAGTGAGTTCCTGCTCAATGCAGCAGTCTTCGTGACCGGCATCTTCGTCTTCAGCTCGCAGGTCCTGGTGTACGCCTGGGTCAGCCAACTCTTCCCGCCAAACCTCCGCGGAACCGCCTTGGGATTTGCCGCCGGCGTGGGCCGACTTGGTGCGATCCTTGGACCCGCGGTGACGGGAACCCTGGTGGCAGCGAACATCGTGTACCCGGCCGGCTTTTACGTCTTCGCCGCTGCCGGGGTGCTGGCCGTCGCGGCGTTGACGGTAGTGCCACACAAAATCCGGACCGCGAAAACAACCGTGCCGGCGGGAGAACGGTAACCGCCGGCACGGAGATTTACAGGCCCCGCGAACCGATTCCCAGAGAGGTTCACGGGGCCTGTGGCTTCAGTAGTCGCAATCCAGGGCTTGCCGGCTGAGGGTTTCCCGTGCCCGTCCCAGCAACTGTGGCCGGGCGGCGACGCAGCGCTCGGTGTACTGCTGGAGCGTCGGGAGGGCCTGGACGGCGAAGTCGATGTGGTCTTCGCGGATCATGTACTCCATTGCCCGGCACTGGTTTTCCGTTTCGCGGGCTCCCACCATCGCCGAGGAGATCTTGAGGCTGAGGACCGCTTCCATGCTGGCATCAAGGTCGTTCTCGCACAGCCCGCGGGAAATCCGGAGAATCCGGTTGGGGAGCATCGTCAGGTAGGTGGCAAGCAGGCGCAGCACCGGCTTGGAATCACCCAGTTCGTTGGCGAGGGCCTGCAGGGTGCGGACTTCCAAGGAAGGAATCTCGAAAGCGGGAACTTCCTGGGCCTCGACGTCTGCGGGCAAGTTCCCGGGGAGCGGGACGCTACGGTCCTGGTTCTCACTCACCGCTGGCCGCCTGCACTGCTGCGGTTTCCTCGGTTGAGGCCTTGGCAGGTTCCTTGGTCCAGATGGAGGCGAGCATACCGATGACCAGGATGGCCGGAGCCCCGTACATCAGGATGTTCAGGACGATCGGTTCGCGCAGTGCACGGATCGCGTTACCGACGTAGGGGATAGTGGCGACGTGTTTGTCCACGGTTTGGCCCTGCAGGGTGGCGATCCAGGGGTCGATGCCGTTGTTCGCGTCGCCCTTGGTCTGCACTGCCACGCCGCCATCGGCGGTGGTGGTGATCTCGGTGATGCGGTGGGTTTCCACGCGCTGGTCTTCGACCGGGATGTGGTAGGTGATGATGTCGCCTACCTTGATGTCGGTGATCGGTGTGGGGACGGTCACGACGACGTCGCCGGGGTTGATCAGCGGGGACATGGAACCGGTGAGCATGGTGGAGGTCTGGTAGCCGAGGATGCGCGGCCCGATCGCGAGGAACACGAAGACCAGGGCAGCGAGGACCAGCATCACGGCGCCGATGACCTTGAAGGTCTTGCCGGCGATGCGGCGGAACGCACCCTGTGCGGCGGCAGCGTGAGTGGAAACCACGACGGCGGCTGCCGGGGTTGTGGTGACCGCTGCGGGCTGCTTCACAGCGGTGGTCGTGGGGGTGCCGGGCTGCGCCGGCTTGGCGGCACGCACCCGCTTCGCGGGCTGCGCCGGCTTCGCTGGCTGGGCCGGCTTGGCGGCGGAACGCCGGCCATGGAGGGCGGGGGTGTTGATGCTGGTCAGTGCGCTCATGATCCTGGCGTTCCTTCCGCGGTGTTGGTCATCGTCTGATTAAGAGTTTGGGGTGCCCGGCTCAGGCTTTCCTGCTGGAAATCCTCAAGTCTGGCTCAGGATTATCCGGCGGGCCTGATCGGGAAGGGGGGATGCCTGACCAGGCCCGGCGGGGTCTTGGATCCGCGGCGAATCGATGGCCGGGGAATGCCGGCGCCCGACGGACTTTGCGCTGGGCGGCGGGGGGTTGAAGATATCGACGGGCCTGATCGGGCTGGGGTGGTGAATCCGACCAGGCCCGGCGGGGCCTCTATGTGCCGGGTCATCCCGGCGGTTCACGGAACCGGTGGCCCGGTTCACGGAACCGGTGGCCCGGTTCACGGAACCGGTGGCCCGGTTCATGGAACCGGAGGCCCGGCCGGAAGGGCAAACAGGCCGGACCTCCGGGGCGTGAAGCCCGAAACCGCCCTGGTTACTTGGTGGTTTCGGTGCGTTGGGTGCCGGTGAAGGAGAAGGCGATGGTGGAGGTGGCGCCTTGGAAGGTGTTGTCCGCGGTGGTGGGGAACGCGGTGGTGACCTTGAGGTTGTCGGTTTTGGCCGAGGTCAGGGAGGTCAGGTTGTTCAAGACCTTGTTCGCGCCGATCACCGGGGCCGAGGCCAGCACGGTGGTTTTGGTCCCTGCGCAGGTGTAGGGGGCGGCGGACCCGGTCCAGGGAACGGAGCAGTTTTCGATGGTCAGCTGCAAACCGTTGGTGGTGTCGGTGGTCAACAGGGAGGCGGTGGCACCGGCGGAGGTGGTGAGGGTGACGTTGTTCAGGTCCGAGTTGCCGGTGTTGGCCAGGGTGACGAGTTTTTCGACCTTGTCACCGGGCAGCAGGCCTGCGACCGGGACGTTCAGGGTGTTCGATGCTCCGGTGCCCAGGGCGATGGTGACGGTCCCGGCGGTGACGGCCTGGGAAGCGGAGGTGGAGGAGGTGAACGCGCCGTAGGTGCCCATGCCGGCGACGGCGGCTGCGGTGCCGACCAGGGCGACGGAGGCGAGGATCTTGCCGGAGGTGGTCTTGAGGCTGATGGCCATCTGAATCAGTGTCCTTTCAAAGGTGGCCACCGTTTCCCCGGACGGCCGTTCTCTTGTTTCCAGCCTTTCCGGCTGACAAGAAATACTTTGACGGCCCCACCTCAAGAACCCATCCTGCAATCCATCAACTGTTCCTCAGGAAACCCTCAAGAGTTTCAAGGCCTCTACCGCATACCTGAAGTCATGCCGGAAGCCAGTGTCCACAGGAAAGATGAACTCAGTGCGGCAGGAGTTCCAGCACCGGAAGGACCACCGCCGTCGAAATGGCCATGGCCGCAGTGTTGCCGATCACCGGATGGAAACCGGAAGGCAGCCAAGATGCGATCAGACGGGCAAGAGGTGGTGCCAGCAGTGCGCCCAGGAAGGCGCCGCCAATGATTGCAGCCCAGGATCCGTTGAAGGCAAGAACCGCGGCCGGGGCCACCGAAACCACGGGAGCGTAGGTTGCCGCCCACCCGTCATTACGGAACCAGCCCCGCCACAGCACCACGCCCACCGCCGACGCAATGGCCTGGGCACACAGGATATGAGGCACCAGGTTTGAGCCATAGGCAGGAAGTGCGGGGTTCAGCACGAACGCGGCAGCCACCCCCAGGATCACACCGATGCCCGCCACCTCGTTCGCGAGGAAGAACGTTTCCGTGAAGTCCTTGAGGACCCGCCGCGCCGCCCAGAGGGCCTCGTTTCGGAAAGACAGGCACGACGTCGGCGGGCCAGGTTTCGCTGCGGCCTCCAGTGTCCCGCCTGCCGGCAAAGGGTCGCCGCTGGCCAACAACCCCGGCGTTTTCCCCACCTCGCGGGCCGCAATCTGCGTGGTCCCCACCAGCCCGGGCATTCGCAGGATGACCAGGAACGACACCGCTGTCCCGATAGACATCGCTGCGACGTTGGCCACTGAGGACGGCAACCCCAGAGGATCCGACAACAGTGGAACCAAGAGCACCGCCAGGGGTGTGGTGGTGGCAGCTCCGAGCACCGCCCCCGTCAGGCACGTCTTCCATCCGGGACCGTGAACCAGAACCACGGCGGGCGCGACGCAAACAAAGGGGACGAACGTCGGCTGCCACCCGCCGTCGAGCATCCAACCGAAAGCTGCGTTGGAGATCAGGAGACTGAGAGCCGCGGATGCCATAACCCACGGCCACAGCCCGGTGCCGTAGCTCAGATCGCCTGCCCAACGGCAACGACGACGGCCGGCCCACCACGCGATCAAGGCGCCCACAAGGAGCCCGGTCGCGGCGAGCTCGGATTTGTAGAACAACGGTTCGGTCATGTCGCCCACAAGCCACCGCAGGGCGGTCAAGGGCGATTGGTCCACGGCTTCCGCCCACCCTGAAAAGACCGGACCGATCCGCGGCGATTGCGGAGCGGTCAGATGGAGCAGGGCGGCGAAACCGACGATCACTGCGGCAATGCCAACGGCGCCAAGGGCGGTCCCTGCAATGGTCCGGCTGGCACCCGGATTCGCGTCGGGACGAGCGGGAGTGGCGGCTGCTGGGATGAGGGTCATGGATGGTCCTGGCGTCCGAAGAGGCGGTGTTAAGGTGCAGCGTAACCGTGCTTCGAACGTGGCCCACAATGCGGGCCGAACCGTCGGATTATGACCGGAATGCGAGAGGGCCCCGGCCCGGCTGTCAGCAAGTCACAACCGGGCCGGGGCCCTCAACGTTTCAGGCGGTCAGGCCTTCTTGCGCGTCAGCAGTCCCCAGATGATCAGGACGATCAGGGAGCCGCCAATGGCCAGCAGCCACGTGGAGAGGGACCAGAACTGGTTGATGCCCACGTTGAAGAGTGCACTTCCGATCCAGCCGCCCAGGATTGCGCCCACCACTCCGAGGAGCAGGGTCGCCAGCAGTCCGCCGCCCTGCTTGCCCGGCTTGATGGCCTTGGCGATAGCACCGGCGATGAGGCCCAAAATGATCCATCCAAAGAATCCCATTCTTCTTCTTTCTCTCGTGCGGTGGTCCTTGGCTACGCCGTTCGGCGCTTACCAGGAACCGTCATTTATGCCCGCCAGCGAAGTCGCCGGAACATACCGACGACCTGTCTGGCTGACGGCCTGCCGGCAGGATCGGGGTCTGTCATGGCGTGCAACACCATGGACCAGCGCCGCCGGACCGTGCCGGGAACCCGTGGTTCGCTCAATGTCCTTGCCACCATGGACTCAAGCGGAGGCCCTGGAAACGCCTTGGTGCCGGTGAGGCACTCAAGGGTCACCAATCCCAGGGCGTAGATGTCACTTGCCGGGGTAGGCGTTTCACCCTGGACAGCTTCGGGGCTCATGTAGTGCGGCGTCCCCGAAGACGAACTGCGCGGTGCGTGGCCCGGGCTGATGGCAATGCCGAAGTCGGTCAGCATTGCCCGCCCGGCATCTGCCACACTCGGGACCAGGATGTTCCCGGGCTTGATGTCGTTGTGTACGACGCCGCGACGATGGATGTAGGCGAGCGCCTTGGCAACATCGCCCATCCAGGCGGCGGTCTGGAGTGGTCCGGCGGGAGCCTCGCGCAGGACGGCCCGCAGGTCCCTGCCGTCCACCAGGTCCATGACCACGAAGTCCCGGACCTGCCCTTCGACGGTCAGCTCGCCCGAATCCCGCAGCCGGACGATGTTCCGATGCCGCAGGCGCCGGTGGATATCCAATTCCTGTTGGAAAGCCGTGGACGTGCCGGGCTGCGGGTCAAGGGTTTCGGTCCCGCGGAAGATCTTGGCCGCGCGCAACGTTCCTGTCCGCTCGTCCCATGCCTGGTGCACTTGTGCTTCCGATCCGCCGCCGAGCCAACGCCCCAGCCGGTATCGCCCGCCCAGCAGCAGGCTGTGGCCTCCGCTTGCAGCCGCCGTTTCCGAGCCCATCGCTTCCTGATGCAGGCTCGACGGCGGTGTTCCCGGCCCCGTGGGGCCGACTGGTGTGACGAGGGAAGTCACTGAAGAAGAGCTTCCACGTCAGCGGGGACAACTCCGACTGCGCGGGCCAACGCTTCGCGCTCAAGTCCGCTGTCAACAGCTTTCTTGAAGGCCAGTTGGAAGGTGTTCCGTGCAATGGCCAGTTCGTGTTCCAGGCTCTGCCAACGCTGGGCCGCTACCCAGACGCTGCTGACGGGATCCGTGGCATCGATGTCCATCCGGAATCCGCAACCGCAGGCCCATTCCGGCCAAATCGGCTCAACCGAGGTCCACTGCATTGAGGCACTGCCCGGCCCGGAAGAGATCGCCATGCTGGAGCCACAGTGCGTGGGTCCGGCGAGGACGGACACGTCCTGGCACACCTCACCGTGGTGCACGTGCTCCGTTCCGTGAAGCGGCTCATCCGCGGGAGCGGGCTCCCTCACTATGACAGTCATTGTCTCTCCACACCTTGGTAAGTAGCTTGACTATCTAGTTATATGTGTACTTATCAATTATGTCCAGTTGGGCTTTCGTCAGGTTCCACCTGATCAATCACCTCGCGGATGCGCCGCAGGAAGTCCATTACCACCAAAGCTTCGCCGCGGCTCAGGGAAGCGGCAACATCCAGCATCCGCCGATGCATTCCGCTGAGGGTGTTGCGAACTTCGAGGTCGGAGCCCTTCGTTGGCCGCAGCACCAGGGCGCGCCGGTCAGTGGGGTGGGGTTCGCGGACGACATAGCCGGACCTGACCAATCGATCCACCAGGGTGGTCATCGACGCGGAGGTAATACCCAAGCGGGCACCGAGCTCCTTCGGCCCCACATCCCTGCCGGCACGCTCGTTTTCAAGCAGGTAGCGCAAAGCGAGCAGGTCGGTTTCACCCATGCCCATGGACGATCCAGTGCGCCGCCGCATGGCAGCCTCCGCGCTGCGATAGTCCCGCAGCGCATTCAATACTTCGACCGCGGCGGTCTCCTGCCCGTACCAATATCCTTCCCTAACGGCATTCACTGTCATGAAAAAATCCTTCGTTAGACGAGTAACACGATTGTCTAAGTTCTTTCATCTTAGCGAAGGGTGCGGAGTCGGCAACCTTGCTCGACCGAGGCGGGCAGGCCGCCGTCGTGCATCTGGTGGGACGCGCCTTACAGAAAGGCAGCGCACCTGCCGGGCCACGCCCCGGAGACAGCCCGCGCATTGACCGCGCCGCCTATTCGCCGGCCCGAACACTATTCGCCGGCCCGGCGCTTGGGAGGGTCCGGCATTGAACAGGAGGGCGGGTCAGGCCCGGCGCGCGCGACGCCACACGGCAGGCGTCACCACCACCGCGACGCCGACGGCGGCACCGATCACCGTCTCGACGATGCGGTCGCGCAGCAGCAACCCGGGATCGACGGGAGCCGCGAGCAACGTAGCGAACAGGGCCAAGGGCGTCACGAAGACCTGCGCCACGAGGTACTGCCGCGCAATGAAGAGCTCGGCGCCGAACTGGCACGCAGCGATCACCAACACCATTGCCCACGGCGCAGGATTGAGCCACAAGATACCGGCCAGCAAAACCAGGCCGATCACAGTGCCCGCGATTCTTTGGATGCCACGGCTGACGCGGTGCCTGGTGGAATGGCCCACGAGCGGAACCACTGCAGCCACCATGGCCCAGTAGGTGTGTCCGAACCCGAGCCGTTCACCAACCAGCGTCGCGATGGTTCCTGCAAGGCCCGCGGCCACAAGGTAGCCGGCGCCCTCGAGCCAGAACGCGCGCCTTTCGAGCGGCGTGTGCCGGATGCGCGGCGGTCGCTTCCACGGCGTGCGGTGGCTCTTGACTACGCGGGCCGACATCCCGATCAGCAAGCACAGGACCGTGGTCAGCACGGAAACGAGCATCGCTTCCCACAGCGGCGGCTGGGAGGCAATGGACGCAATCGCGGCGAAGGCGAAGATATGAAAGAGCGAGCCGCCCGGACGCAGGCGCCACGCCGCAACAACCACGGAACACAGGCCGGCAACCAGCGTGGTCGCGGCCGTGAGGAGCCAGGAATAAGCGGCTCCGTCGATCCCGAGCGACTGCGCCACCCGCGCCGTCAACGTTGCCAGGAGGATCACCAAGAGCATGAAGCCGCCTGCCCGGAGCTGGCTGCGGAAGCGGAGGCTGTGAGGCTCGTTGCGGCCGTAAATTCCTGTAAACGCGCCGAACGAGGCAAACACCGCAAGGTCCAGGCGGCCCATGAGCAACAACGTAATCAGTGGAACGAACACACCAACAGCGCAGCGGATGGCCGGGTGATGGTCCTTGTTTCCGGGACCCATCGTGAACATTTCCGCTACAGCCTTCAAGGGGCGGCTCGCCTTTCGTCGCAGGATCAAACGCACGACGGCGGCGCTGGCGTCCGGTTCCAAGGTTACGCCCGGCCCCGTCGGCAGGGCCGGGATTGTGGGTGGTTAGTGCGCCTTATCACTGGCGGCTCTGGCCGCAAGGCATCTGGCTTCACCCCGCGAGCGCAAGCCCAGACCGCACGGCCCGGAGCTTGCGCACAGGTTCCGACCCTGGAAGGGCAAACCAGGTGGTCGCCTGTACACAAGCTCCGGAGTCTAGAAGCTCGTAGCGTTCGGACTGGTGAACTGTGAAGTGGAGAGGGCATTGCCCGCGATATCCGACAACCCGGACGACGGGGTGAACCTGGCCGCAGCCGCCGATTGGGCGGTTGTGTTGGGGCTTCCCGAGGAGACAGCACCCAGCGTGATGGTGATGGTCTTCGCCGTCGGGTTCCAGACCAGGACCGACGCGCTGCTGCCTGACCCCCTGAACGTCACCGAACCCGAGTTCTCGTAGTCCTTGCCAAGGGATACTGTGCCAAAACGGAAGGTGTTACAGGCACTGTTCGTGACGCTGACGCTGAGGCTGTCGGACGAATTAATGGTCACCGTCACCTGGTTGTTGCCGCTGATGGTCTGGGTAGCGGTGTCGCTTGACCACGCGCTGCAGATCTTGCTGGCATCCAAGGCTTCCGAGTACGTGACGGTGATGGTGTCGTTTTCTTCGACCTTGCCGAGGTTGCCGCCACCGTTGCCGAGTTGGATGTTCGAGACGGTTGGGGCCGTGGCATCCTTGCTGGACGTGTCCAGGCCGGGCTGGCTCGTATTTCCTGCGGCGTCGGTGGCCCGGGCGGAATACGTTATGGTGCCGTCGTTGAGAGTGCTCAGATTGAGGCCGCTTGTAGACCAACTGCCGGAGCCGTTTGCCGTGCGGGTCTGCGTCACGGTGTGTGCAGCGCCCGCGTCGGTGACGGTCAGCACAATCGTCGAGTTCGCTTCAGCCGTGCCGGTCACCGGCACATTGGAAACGTTGGAAGCTGTGATCAACGTCGGTGCATTCACTGATGGAACGTTCGGAGCCGTCGCATCCACGGTTGCACCGGTGCTGCGCAGGCTTTCGGTGCCCTGCCACAGCGAAATCAGCGGCGTCACAGCGTAGTACCACGTACCCGTGGTAGCTGTGTCCGTGCAGCTCAAGGCCGCCACCGTTCCGGTGCATGTGCCTGACCCGGCCACCTTGGTTCCCCCGGTAGCTGCGTTGTAGCGGGCAATACTGTAGCCTGTCACGGGCTTGCCGGCCGCCGTCGAACTTGCGGTCCAGGTGACCGTAACATTGCCGGCGAGTCCCACTGCGGCGACCGGCTTGGCCCCCTGGGCGACAGTGTCCGCTTTGGCACCGCCCGCATTGCTGCTGACGGTAGTCCAGAACGCGCTGGCTGCCGGCCCACCCCATGAAACCAGGAGAATTCCGAGCAAGACCACCATGACCCGGTTTCCCAGGCCCATGGTGGTCCGCGCGGAAATGCCTTTCTTGGGTAGCCGGCTCACTTCTTTACCTCCAAAGTGACGGGGACACTGAACAGGGAACCTTGGCAGGCAGATAACGAGGCTGTGCTCATGCTCGCCGCGTTGGGGAGCGTCAGAAGCACCGAGGAGTTGGCTGGGATGGTTCGTTGCTGCGGGAGCGTCGGCGTCAGTGTCACCCCCGTGGTGGTGCAGCCGGGGTGGGACGCGTCAGCGCTGACTGCCCCGTTTGGCGTCACCCCGATCACTGTGACGGCGTAGGGGTTGGAGTTCGTGGCGCGCACAATAACATCCGCGGTTCCACCGGGGATGAGGCTGTTCTGCGGGGTGTCTCCACCCAGCAGGGCGACGACAGTGACGTTCTGCAGGGTGCCGTTCGTTGCAGAACCTTTGCCCGCGCCCGTTGTTGCCCAATATGCGTAGGCAGATCCAACGCCGCCCAGGATGCACAAGGCGATCGTGGCCGCCGCCGTTCGGGCGAGCCTGCCCGAATGCGTGGGCCGGACGTGGGGAGCGCGGGTGATGTTCATGTCAGTTGCCCTGTCCCGTGCCGGAGTAGGTGAGTTGGACGGTGGCACCTTTGCAGCCGTCCTGCAGTTGAAGCGTGTCCAGCATGCTGATACGGGGCCAGCTGGTTTCCGCCACGCCAAGAGTGGACAGGGAACTGGGGCCGGGCTGGGCGGCGAGGGGGTATGTACCGGAGTACTGGGAGACGCTGTAGTCGGCAGCGCTGCAGGGGAGGCCCGCTGCCACCGCTGCCGGTGTCCGCACTACCTGGCCAATGGCGACGGACAGGTTCGTCACAGAGATGCTCTTGCGCTCAGGGTTGGTGATCTGCAGGTCCAACGGGAGGGAAACGCCGGGAGCGAGGGCTCCGGACAGGGAAGCCGTGACGCCGAACGTCCGTTTGGACTCCTTGACGTGCAACTGTGCCTTCGCCGCCTTGGACTGGACTGTCCCACTGGCCCCTGTCACCGTGAAGTCGGATTTGCCCGCAGGTGTTGTGGGCGACGTTGAGATGGTCAGGGTTGTCTTCGCTGAGCGACCGGACTCCAGAACCACTGACGCGGGCGACCAACCCGCCGTCGTTCCTGCGGGGAGTCCGGCAGCGGACATTGTCACCGTCCCGGAGAAGCGTCCTGTGGCGGATACGGAGATGTCGTACGTGACCGACTGCCCCTGATCGACGCTGCGGCTGGCAGGCGACAACGCCACAGTCAATCCCTTGGCGTCGTTGCCTGACCCGGCCTGGCCACCACCTTGTCCGTCTCCCTGCCCACCGCACGCCCCCAAGGTGATCACCACAGCCAGGACAACCAGGAGTCCCACGATTGCCGTGCGGACGCCGGCTCCGGGCCCACGGAAAAAGTTTGCGTTGAGCACTGGGAGCTGGGACATGGAGCCTCCTTCCGGACTGCGGTGCCAGGATCACGACGGGAAGAACCGGCCGGGGCCATTCCTCGAATGAGGCGGACCCCGGCCGCTGCTTACGCTAGTTGCTGGTGACGTTGACAGTAACGATGGCCGACTTGCAGGCGTCCTGGTTCACGGCGGCGTCGTCGTTGAACTTCAGCACACCGCTGCCTACGGACGTCCCGGTCGCATTTGCTGCCACGAGCGAGTTGCTGGTTACGGCCGTCACTTCGAACCAGGCCGGAAGACAGCCGGCAACGTTGGTGGTCACGTTGGCGTTGAGGGCACCAACAACAGTGCCAGTGGTGGAAGAGTTGTCCGCGGTGTAGGCCACGGCCACCTGGTTGCCGGGGGCGAGCCCACCGGCAAAGGTGGCGTGCAGCGTGACCGTTCCACCGCCGGCCGAGTTGGTGGCAGAGCCGCTGCCGGAACCGGTGGTGGTCCAGTAGGCGTAAGCCGCGCCGCCGCCTACGGCCACCAAAGCCACGCCGGCGACTGCGGCGGTGATCCGGCTCTTCTTGGAAAGTTTGCGCATGATGGGACTCCTTGGTTGATCGATGATCCGGGGAGCCGCAGTGCAACCCCCAGCATCCGGCCGTTGGGGCCGATGAAGCGATGCCCCCAATGGTTCAGCCCGCACCAATGCCCTGACTACTCTTGGGTGTACCCCACTTTTCTTCTCGAACAAGGGCTTGAAAGTACCTTCGTTCCGCAGGCGTGTACTCAGTTTTGGAAAGCCCGGCTACTTGGTTTCGTTAACCCTTTGCAACTCGACAGAGTCACGCGGATGGGGCTGGCCCGCTGTTCCATTCCGCGCCAGCACTGGGCTTCGCACCCAAAGGCGTCGATTCGGGACACGCCCTCCGCGCGCGATGGAAAGGGTACTTTGCTTTGTACTCGGTTTCTGGGGTCTGGCTCTTGCCCCGCCGGGCCCTCCCGGGGCGTGCTGCGCGAACTTTGCGCCTGTCTTGAGCAAAAACTGCGCTGAAGTTCGAACGGTCCGCGAGTGTGACTTACCCACGACGGCGGTCCGGTCGCCTTCGCGAGGTGACCAGACCGCCGTCGTACTTCTTTAGTTGTTGTTGCTCCGCGCCGGGGGGTGTCGCGGTTTTGCGGTACTTAGCAGTGGGTGGCGAGGATGGTGGAGGCTTCCTGGCGGGTGGTGCCGGAGGATTCGATGTGGGCGAGGGCTTCGGGGATGTCCCAGCCCTTTTTGCGCATCGCGGTGGCCCAGAGCCGGCCGGCCCGGTAGGAGGAGCGGACCAGGGGCCCGGACATGACGCCGAGGAAGCCGATCTCTTCGGCCTCGTGCTGGAGGTCCACGAATTCCTGGGGCTTGACCCACCGGTCCACGGGCAGGTGCCGCTCGGACGGGCGCAGGTACTGGGTGATCGTGATCAGGTCACACCCGGCAGCGTGCAGGTCCCTGAGCGCTTCGGAAATTTCTTCCCGGGTTTCGCCCATGCCCAGGATCAGGTTGGACTTGGTCACCATGCCCAGGTCCCGGCCCTGGGTGATGACATCCAGGGACCGCTCGTACCGGAACGCGGGACGGATCCGCTTGAAAATGCGGGGCACGGTCTCGACGTTGTGCGCGAACACCTCGGGCTTGGAATCGCAGATCGCTTTGATGTGTTCGGGTTTGCCGGAGAAATCCGGGATCAGCAACTCCACCCCGGTGCCGGGATTCAGTTCGTGGATCTTGCGGACCGTTTCGGCGTACAGCCACACGCCTTCGTCTTCGAGGTCATCACGGGCCACCCCGGTCACAGTCGCGTACCGCAGCTGCATGGCCTGCACGGACCGGGCCACCTTGGTGGGTTCGAACCGGTCCAGCGGGGAGGGCTTGCCGGTATCGATCTGGCAGAAATCACAGCGCCGGGTGCACTCGGACCCGCCGATCAGGAACGTCGCTTCCTTGTCCTCCCAGCACTCGAAAATGTTCGGGCACCCGGCCTCCTCACACACCGTGTGCAGGCCTTCCTTCTTCACCAGGTTCTTCAACCCCACGAACTCCGGCCCCATCTGGACCTTCGCCTTGATCCACTCAGGCTTACGCTCAACAGGGGTTTGGGCGTTGCGGGCCTCGACGCGCAGCAACTTACGGCCTTCAGGTGCGAGAGTCATGGGTTTCCTTCGTCGTGGTCTGTAGATTCGTGCCGACTGTGCGGAGTGTGAAATTCGTGCGTTGCGGGGTCCGCTCTGCGGGCTTCGCGGGGGTTTTGGGGCGCAGAGCGGGCCTCACAACGTGGCTTTCCCTGCGTTGGGGGTGGGTCAGCATTCGACGACGTTGACGGCCAGGCCGCCCATCGCGGTTTCCTTGTACTTGTGGGACATGTCCTTGCCCGTCTCACGCATGGTCACGATGACTTCATCCAGCGAGACCCGGTGCGTCCCGTCACCCCAGAGCGCCATCTTCGCCGCGTTGATCGCCTTCGCCGCAGCAATCGCGTTCCGTTCAATACACGGAATCTGCACCAACCCACCAATCGGATCACACGTGAGCCCCAGGTTATGTTCCATCGCGATCTCCGCCGCGTTCTCCACCTGAGCCGGGGAACCACCCATCACCTCAGCCAACCCCGCAGCAGCCATCGACGACGCCGACCCCACCTCACCCTGACACCCCACCTCAGCACCGGAAATCGACGCCTGCTCCTTATACAACACACCCACCGCACCGGCAGCGAGCAGGAACCTGACCACGACATCGTCCTTGTCCTGCTGGCTGGCCTTGTCCATGCCCGGGGCGTAATGCAACGCGTAATACAACACGGCAGGTATGATGCCCGCGGCACCATTCGTCGGAGCCGTCACCACCCGGCCACCGGAAGCGTTCTCCTCATTGACCGCCAACGCGATCAGATTCACCCACTCCTGCCAATACTTCGGATCGTTCCGGTCCTTGTCCTCCTTCAACAACCGCTCCAGCCAGTCAGGAGCACGACGCCGGACCCGCAACCCGCCCGGCAACACGCCTTCGCGCTTCAAACTGGTTTCGACGCAGGCCTCCATCACCGCCCAAATGTGCAGCAGGCCTTCCCGGATCTCCTCCTCGCTGCGGCTGGCACGTTCGTTGATCAGCATGATGTCGGAAATGCCGAGGCCCTTGGACTGGCACCTGCCCAGCAGCTCAGCCGCGGTCCGGAAAGGCAAGGGAAGCTCCTGCTTCGACTCATCGAGTTCGTGCTGCGCGGTGTCCTCCTGCCCCTCACGGACAATGAACCCCCCACCCACGGAGAAGAACGTCGCCTCCCTCAGAACGGCCCCCTCAGCGTCGCTCACGGCGAACTTCATCCCGTTCGTATGCCGGGGCAACACCGTCAACGGATGCAACACCATATCCTCCACCGCATACGGCAACCGGACGCCCTCGCCCGCCCCGAAACCATGAACAGCACCAGCCAGGTCCAACACACCCGTCTCAGCGATCGCCGCCAACCGCTCCTCCACCTCATCCGGCAGAATCAACTCGGGTTCGAACCCTTCCAAACCCAACAACGTCGCCGTGAACGTCCCGTGCCCCTTACCCGTCGCAGCCAACGACCCATACAAATCAACCCGCAACCCCGCCACAGCAGACAGCACCCCCGACTCAACCAACTCCCGGGCAAACACCGCCCCGGCCCGCATCGGACCCACCGTATGCGAACTCGACGGACCAATACCCACAGAAAACAAATCGAAAACACCAACAGCCATGACCGGGATCCCTTTCGGGGTTGAAGGACAAACAACGTGGGAGGCAAAACTGAATGTGGGGGCCGGGCCAAATCCCGAGCCAAGGCGGCCCAGCCCCCGTGGAGGTCCCAGTGCGAACCTCCAAACCCGGTAATGACGTGGGGCATCCGTTCCCAGCGAATGCCCCACCCGGGTAGATCAATCTGCAGCGCGTGCACTGCGGCCCTCACCATCGGCCCGCTCAGGCGACGGGCCGCTTCACCAACGGGCCGCTCGGGCGACGGCCAGCCTCACCAACGGGCCGCTCGGGCGACGGCCAGCCTCACCAACGGGCCGCCTCACCAATGGCCCGTCGTGACCGGGCTCCTCTGCGGCCTCGGTCGCTTAGGCGCCCGCTGGGCGGACGCGAAGCTCCCTTAGACGGCCGCTGCCGGACCCCGCTCCCAAAGGGGCCACTCATAGGTCACCTCCGTTTCGGGGCTCCGCTGCAGAACATGCCGTGCGCACGGCACCCTGCGCAGCAAGCCCCCGAACCGGACAGCAGGCACCCCCGGCAAGTAGACCCCCAACAACCAAACCCACAAACCGGAGAGCAAACCCACACCCAAACCAACCCCGCGCCCCAAGACACCCCCGGCAGGTAGACCCAATCCCCACAGCCAACGAACGACACCGGCTCGCACACCGCCCATCGCGCCGAAAACACTTGAGGATCCCCCAGCACCCTGACCATCCGGATCTGGCCACCCGACGCCGGCCCCTATGGGGCCGGCATCCGGAAGCGTGCGTCTAAGGGAGCGTCACGTCCGCCCAGCGGGCGTTTTCGCGACCGAGCACGCGGAGGATGTCGGCCCCATCGGGCCCCCGCAAGAGGACCTCAGGCCCGCCGGGCGAACCGAGCGACTAGCTAAGGTCAGCAACTCCCGGGTACAGCGGGTGCGCCTCAGCCAGGGCTTCGACGCGGTGACGCAGGCCCGAAAGGTCCATGCCGGCGTCGGCGATCAAGGCTTCGGCAATGATGTCCGCAACCTCGCGGAAGGCTGCTTCACCGAAACCACGCGTCGCCAAGGCAGGCGTGCCGATGCGCAGGCCGGACGTGACCATGGGCGGGCGCGGGTCGAACGGGACGGCGTTGCGGTTGACGGTGATGTCGATCGCGGCGAGGCGGTCTTCAGCCTGCTGGCCGTCGAGTTCGCAGTTGCGCAGGTCAACGAGGACCAGGTGCACGTCGGTTCCGCCGCTGACCACGGAGATACCTGCCGCTGCCACGTCGGGCTGCACCAGGCGCTCGGCCAAGATCCGGGCACCTGCCAGGACACGGGACTGGCGCTCACGGAATTCCTCCGACGCGGCGATCTTGAACGCCACGGCCTTGCCGGCAATCACGTGCTCCAGGGGTCCACCCTGCTGGCCGGGGAAGACAGCGGAGTTGATCTTCTTGGCGATCTCGGCGTCGTTGGAGAGGATGATGCCGCCTCGCGGACCGGCGAGGGTCTTGTGCGTGGTGGACGTGACAACGTGCGCGTGCGGGACCGGAGAGGGGTGCAGGCCAGCGGCGACGAGTCCGGCGAAGTGGGCCATGTCCACCATCAGGTACGCGCCAACGGAGTCGGCGATCCGGCGGAATTCGGCGAAGTCCAGCTGCCGCGCGTAAGCGGACCAGCCGGCCACAATCAATGCGGGCTTGTGCTCCTGGGCCAGGCGCTCCACCTCAGCCATGTCAACGGTGTGGGTGTCCTCGCGAACGCCGTACGGAACCACGTTGTAGAGCTTGCCGGAGAAGTTGATCCGCATGCCGTGCGTGAGGTGGCCGCCGTGGGCGAGGTTCAGGCCCATGATGGTGTCGCCCGGCTTGATCAGCGCGTGCATCACGGAGGCGTTGGCCTGGGCACCGGAGTGCGGCTGCACGTTGGCGTACTCGGCACCAAACAGGGACTTGATGCGGTCGATCGCGAGCTGTTCGATCACGTCCACGTGCTCGCAGCCACCGTAGTAGCGCTTGCCCGGGTAGCCCTCGGCGTACTTGTTGGTCAGCACGGAGCCCTGCGCCTGCATCACGGCAACCGCGGTGTGGTTCTCGGACGCGATCATTTCCAGGCCACCGCGCTGGCGGCCGAGTTCGTCGTCGATCTTTGCCGCGATCTCAGGATCCAGCTCGGAGAGCTGAGCGTCCAACGACGGTGATACCACCTGCTCGAATTCAGTTACGGATACCGGGTTCACAGTTCGCCTCCGTTGGCTGCGGCGTACTCTTCGGCGGTCATGAGCGGGCCTTCTTCGGTGGCGGCCACCTTGAACAGCCAGCCGGCACCGTAGGGGTCGTTGTTGATGAGTGCGGGATCGTCGACCACGGCGTCGTTGATCTCGGTCACTTCACCGGTGACGGGCGAGTACAGGTCGGACACGGACTTGGTGGACTCCACCTCGCCGCAAGTCTCCCCCGCGGTCACAGTGGAACCGACCTCGGGCAGGTCCACGTAGACGATGTCGCCCAGGGCATCGGCGGCCACGGCGGAGATACCGATCCCCACCGTCCCGCCACCATCCACGGCAACCCATTCGTGCTCAGCCGAGTATTTCAGCCCGGCAACAACTTTGCTCATATCAATTCCTATCGTCGTATTTGATCTCTTCATGCCCGGGACGGTTCTTCGTGCCCGATGTCCGGAAGCGGGCGTCTAAGGGAGCATCGCGTCCGCTTAGCGGGCGCTTCTGCGACCGAGCCCGCGGAGGATATCGGGCACGAAAACCCCGGCTAACCTACTTGGAACGTTTGTAGAACGGCAGCGGCACAACTTCGAATGGCTCTGCCTTGCCGCGGAGGTCCACCTCAACTACGGTGCCCACGGCGGAATGTTCGACGTCGACATACGCCAGCGCTACCGGGTAACCGAGCGTGGGGCTCGGCTGCCCTGAGGTCACCTCGCCGATCAGGGAACCGTCCTTGAGCACCGAGTAGTGTCCGCGGGCCGCACGACGACCGGCCCCCTTAAGCCCCACGAGTTTCTGCCCGATCGTGGACCCGACGCCGGCTGCCTTGATGGCGGCCAGCGCATCCTTGCCCACGAAGTCGCCTTCCTTGGCCAGGGCAACCACGGGCCCCAGCCCGGCGGCATAGGCATTGACGTGGCAGGACAGCTCGTTGCCGTAGAGCGGCATGCCGGCCTCGAGGCGCAGGGAATCGCGGGCTGCGAGGCCGGCCGGGATGAGGCCGTGGCCTTCACCGGCTTCCAGCAAGGCCTCCCAGAGGGAAGGAGCGTCCTCGTTGGACACGTAGATCTCGAAGCCGTCTTCGCCGGTGTACCCGGTGCGGGCCAGCAAGAGCTCGTCACCGGCAATGGAAACCTCGACGGCGGCGTAATACTTCAGCTCGGTGACGAGGGAGTGCTGCTCGCCAAGCACCAGGTTCAACAGGATGGCTTCGGCGTTCGGCCCCTGGACCGCGATCAGCGAAGTCGCGGCAGAGGCATCCTCAACCACAACATCGAACCCGGCCGCACGCTTCAACAGTTCCGCGGCCACAACCGCAGCATTACCCGCGTTCGGAACCACGAGGAACTTATCCACGCCTTCCTCCGGCGAGGGGCGACGGTACGTGATGAGGTCGTCGATGATCCCGCCGTCGTTGTTGCAGATCAGCGAGTACTTGGCCTTGCCGTCGGCGATCGCAGACAACTTGCCTACCAGCGCGTAGTCCAGGAAGGCGCCGGCTTCCGGCCCGGTGACCCAAACTTCGCCCATGTGCGAGAGGTCGAACAGGCCGGCGGCGTTACGGACCGCGTGGTGCTCAGCCAGCTCGGACTCGTACTTAAGGGGCATCTGCCAGCCGCCGAAGTCCGTGAAGGAAGCGCCGGCCTTTTTGTGCTGTTCGTAGAGAGCGGTGTAGTTCTCAGGCATATCGGGATCCTTTAGTTCTCAAAGTCTTCGATTGGAGGGCAGGAGCAGACGAGGTTGCGGTCGCCCGCAGCACCGTCGATCCGTCCGACGGGCGGGAAGTACTTGTCCTGCTTCAGGCTCGGCACAGGGAAGGCTGCCTGCTCACGCGGGTAGTCACGCTCCCAGGCGGAACTTACGACGGCGGCTGCCGTGTGGGGTGCGTTGCGAAGCGGGGAGTTCTCCACGGAGAAGTCTCCGGCGGCAACCTGCTCGATCTCGGCCCGGATGGTGATCATTGCTTCGATGAAGCGGTCGATCTCGGCGAGGTCCTCGGACTCCGTCGGCTCAACCATGAGCGTGCCCGCAACAGGGAACGCCAGCGTGGGGGCGTGGAAGCCGAAGTCGATCAGTCGCTTGGCCACGTCCTCAGCCGTCACACCCGTACGTGCCGTGAGTTCGCGGAGGTCCAGGATGCATTCGTGGGCAACGAGACCACCTTCACCCGTGTACAGAATGGGGAAATGCTCGTCCAAGCGTGAAGCAACGTAGTTCGCCGCGAGCAGCGCGGACTTGGTGGCCTCGGTGAGTCCTTCGCCGCCCATGAGCTTCACGTAGGCCCAGGAGATCGGGAGGACGCCGGCCGAGCCGAAGCGGGAGGCCGAGATGGCAACGCCGCCTTCCGAAGAAGCAGCATTGTTGGCATCGCCCGGCATGAAGGGTGCCAAGTGGGCCTTCGCAGCAACGGGGCCCACGCCAGGTCCGCCGCCACCGTGCGGGATGCAGAACGTCTTGTGCAGGTTCAGGTGGGACACGTCCCCGCCGAACTTACCCGGCTGGGCCAGCCCAACGAGCGCGTTGAGGTTCGCACCATCCACGTATACCTGGCCACCGGCCTCGTGAACGGCATCGCACACCTCAACAACGTCGGCGTCGTACACACCGTGCGTGGACGGGTAGGTGATCATGATGCAGGAAAGCACATCGCGGTTGGCCTCGATCTTCGCAGTGAGGTCCGCGTGGTCGATGGTGCCGTCGGAAGCGGTAGCCACCACGACAACCTTCATGCCAGCCAGCACAGCCGAAGCAGCGTTGGTGCCGTGGGCCGACGCCGGAATCAAACAAATGTTCCGCTGCGAATCGCCGCGGGACAGGTGGTAGCCGCGGATCGCAAGGAGGCCGGCCAGCTCCCCCTGCGAACCGGCATTGGGCTGGATGGACACCTGGTCGTAGCCGGTGATCTCCGTCAGGTCGGCTTCTAACCCAGTGATCAGCTCACGCCATCCGGCAGTCTGCGAATCCGGGGCGAACGGGTGGATCGAGGCGAACTCCGGCCAGGAAATGGCCTCCATCTCTGCGGTCGCGTTGAGCTTCATGGTGCACGAACCTAACGGGATCATGGTGCGGTCCAGCGCGAGGTCCCGATCCGACAGCTTGCGGATATAGCGCAACATCTGCGTCTCGGAACGGTGCGTGTTGAACACCGGGTGCTGCAGGAAGTCCGAGGTCCGGACAACATCTGAAGGCAACTCGAACCCGGCCGCGTCCCCTACCGGACCTGCGCCAAAGGCGACGGCGACCGCGGAGAGGACTTCCGGCGTCGTGGTTTCATCCAGCGAAACACCCACGGTGTCTGCGTCGATGTGGCGGAGGTTGATGCCGCGTGCCTCAGCGGCGCCGATGACCTTGGCGGCCTTGCCCGGGACGCGGACCGTGAGGGTGTCGAAGAAGGAATCGGAGACAAGCTCGCGGCCAGCCTTCTGCAGTGCGGCAGCCAGGACACGCGCGTGGCCGTGGACCGTTTCGGCGATCGCCTTCAGGCCGTCCGGGCCGTGGTAGACCGCGTACATCGAGGCGACGATCGCGAGCAACGCCTGCGCTGTGCAGATGTTGGACGTGGCCTTCTCACGGCGGATGTGCTGCTCGCGGGTCTGCAACGCGAGGCGGTAAGCGGGCACGCCGGCGTTGTCCTTGGACACACCCACGATGCGGCCCGGAAGTGTGCGCTCCATGCCGTTCCGGACGGCCATGTAGGCAGCGTGCGGGCCGCCGAAGAAGAGCGGCACGCCAAAGCGCTGGGCGGTTCCGACGGCGATATCCGCACCTTGTTCACCCGGGGGCGTGATGAGGGTGAGCGCCAGCAGATCGGCGGCGACCGTGACCAGGGCACCGCGTTCCTTCGCCGCAGCGATCACGGGAGCGTGGTTGAAGACCCGGCCAGAAACGCCGGGCTGCTGAAGGACGATGCCGTTGATGTCGCCGTCGGGCAATCCCGTTGAGAGGTCCGCAACGAGAACCTCGAAGCCCAACGCCTCGGCGCGGCCCTTCACGATCGCGATGGTCTGCGGGAGGAGGTCGGCGTCCAGGACGGTCTTGCCTTCGCGTGCCCCTGCGGACTTGTTGGCGCGGCGCATGAGCAGCACGGCCTCGGCCACGGCGGTGGCTTCATCCAGCAAGGAGGCGTTGGCGATCGGCAAGCCTGTCAGGTCCTGCACCATGGTTTGGAAGTTCAGCAGCGCTTCGAGGCGGCCCTGGGAAATCTCCGGCTGGTACGGCGTGTAAGCCGTGTACCAGGCCGGGGATTCCAAGATGTTGCGGCGGATCACCGGGGGCGTGATGGTGTCGTGGTAGCCCTGGCCGATCATCTGCACCGCGGTCTTGTTCTTCGCCGCGAGCTCGCGCAGTTCGGCCAGGACCTGGGTCTCGCTCAGCGCTTTCTGCAAAGTGAGCGGCGAGGACTGGCGGATGGAATCGGGGACAGCGACGTCCACCAGGCCGTCTACGGAGTCGTACCCGATGGCCTTGAGCATGGTGTCAACATCGGCGTGGCGGCGGGCGCCGATATGCCGGTCCGCGAATGCGGTTGGGGAGGATTGAACAGTCAAGAGGAACTCCAGGATTCAGGCGCCCGCTGAGCGCCATGGTGAATATGGGTTCCTCCCCGCTCTGTATTGGACCTGAGAGATTCCGCGAACTGTGGTTCCACATAGTTCACTTGCACCGTCGGTGAGCCCGGTTGCCCGGACTGCTTTCCAGAGTTGCCTCGCCGCGGCGGTACATGGGCCTGAGAGATTCCTGGGGAGGATTTGCTCCTACGGCGCCTGACTGGATGTACCGGCAGGACTCTCCCGCCGCAGATCAAAAGCGTTTGCGCCACCTCAGTGACACGCTTCACACCATAGCGGGTCACGTCGAAAAAGCGCAAGGCAGGTGTTCTCCCGGAGGCTAACCGTGCATCGCCTCGTGGATCTGCAACGCCAGCCACAGCTGCGCCAACGTTGACGTTTCACCCATGTCCAGGCCCGTCAGCTCGCCGATTTTCCGGATCCGGTAGATGATGGTTTGCCGGTGCGTGAAGAGCGCGGACGCCGTTTTCTGCCAGGATCGCTGCGAGTCCAAATACGTCTTCAGGGTGACCATCAGGTTCCCGTCCTGCCGTTGTTCGTAGTCGAATATCGGGCCCAGGAGACGTTGGACAAGGGCCGTTCCTTCCTCGTATCCGGTCAGCCCCAACCAACTGGGCCCCTCGGAATACCGGGCCAGGCCCAGCTTGTTGGCCCTGGCCGAACCGAGCGCCCAGAGCGACTCCTGCAGCGCCTGCTGGAGTCCACCAACGGCGGCGGCGGAGCTCACGCCAATGGTGGTTCCGGCCCCGGCGCAGTGCGTCAGGAGTTCATCGGCGGCCTCCGACGCAACCACCACGTGCAGCCGGTCGTTCCTCCGCAAGGAGGCCGCCGGAGTCCCGTGCCGCCACAGTTCGATGTGCACGTTGGCCAGCCTGTCGCCGTCGTCCGCTGACATCGAGGCGACCACGAATCCTTGCGGTGGCACCCCGAAGGCCTCCAGCCGCCGCTCAATCTCGCCGGTTCCGAGTCGGCCGTCCAGTGCTTGCAGCAGGAACTCGCCGGCCAGCCGGTGCCGCCCCTCCAGCGAGAGCACAATGCGCGCCAGCTGCAGTCCCAGCACGGTTGCGGCATGCAAAAGTACGACGGCGTCAGGGTGCGGTTCGCTGGTAGGCAGCACCACCAGGAGCGCATTCGCGTGCGTGGGAATGTCCATGGTCAACACGTGCCTGCCGCGGATCCGGTGCCATTGGAAGTTCTTGCCCGCAACGGAGACCTGGCCCGGCTGCGGCGACCATTCGTCCACCAGGAAGCCCGGCAGGCGCTGGCCCTCGGGGTGCCAGGGGTGCAGGCAACTCCGGTCCACCACGAAGAGCTCGGCGTCCAACTCCGTGGCCAAGCGCAGCACCAGGCTTTGCCAGTGGTCCTCGGAGGCACCGGCGGTCCGGAGGAGGTCGTAAACCCGGGCTGTTTGGCGGAGCCTGCGGGACTCCTCAAGCAACGATGACTCCGCGACGGACCTGGCGATGGCAATGAACGGAAGCGGGTACGGGATGTTGATGAGGGGCAGCGGTAAGTCCTCGCATGCGGCAAGGAACTCGTCGGTCAGCGGGGGTGCGTGCATCTTCTCACCGATGGCCAACGCGCTTGCGCCGGCGTCCACCAGGGCTTCGGCGAGCGCCACCTGCCCGTCCGCGTCGGCGGGGATGGAGAGCCCGTTCGTCATCATGAGTTCGCCGCCGGTGACCCATTCCCAGAGGCGCGGCAGGTCCGAGGTATGGGCCCAGGTGATGCGGTTTCCTGCCCCGCCCGCCCCGGCCAGGAGGGTGAGTCCAAGCTGGGGTTCGGCGACGAGTTCGGCCACGGTGATCGCCATGGGATGCGCTCCAGTTCTGCGTACTTTCGGGGTACTTAGACGTTCGTCTAAACCGATTCGTCAGATGTAAACAATGCACGAATATACGCGGTGACGCGCATCACGAAAACTGGAACCACTAACTTCACCCGCTCAATGACGAGCATTCACGAGAGAGGGTTGGCAATGAGCGCAACCAGCAACCTCATTGATGACGCCCCACTAACCCGGTTCCACAAAAAGTTGACGTTCTTCGCGTCCGGCGGACCATTCATCGACGGCTATGCACTGTCCATCATCGGCATCGCACTGATCACCATGGCTCCTGGCCTGGACCTGTCCCCGGCGGAGATTGGCCTGGTGGGCGCCGCAAGCCTGGTAGGCATCTTCTTCGGTGGCGCGGTCTTCGGTTGGCTAACCGACAAGATCGGCCGGCACAAAATGTACATCGCAGACCTCATCGCACTGGCGCTGTTCTCCGTCCTCAACGGTTTCGCCACGGATATTTGGCAAGTGGTCCTGTGCAGGTTCTTCCTGGGCATGGCCATTGGAGCGGACTACCCCATCGCAACGTCGCTGCTCGCGGAATTCCTGCCCAAGAAGCATCGCGGACGCCTCCTCGGCGCCACCTTCGTGGTCTGGGCCATCGGCGCCGCCGCAGCCTACGCAGTGGGCTACCTGTTGCGCGACGCCGGTCCGGATGCCTGGCGCTTCATGGTTGCCAGTCCGGCAGTATTCGCCGTCATCACGCTTCTGTGCCGCCTGGGCACACCTGAATCACCGCGATGGCTTCTCTCCCGCGGCCGCCGGGACGAGGCCGATGCCGTAATCAAGAAGGTGTACGGCCCGCAGTACGGCCTCAGCGACATCTCTTCCGATAGCGAAGGACCTCAGAGGCAAGGCAGTTTCCTGGACATCTTCAGGGGCCAGTTTTGGAAGCGAACACTTTTCGTCTCGATCTTCTGGACTGCGCAGGTCATCCCGCTCTTCGCCGTTTACACCTTTGCCCCGGATCTCCTGACGTCCTTTGGCATGCACGGCGATGCCAACCTTTACGGCGGCTCGTTCCTGATTTCCATGCTGTTTGTTGTTGGCGGCATTCCCGGCCTCTGGCTCGTGGAAAAGATCGGACGCCGAAAGCTGCTCTTGTGGACGTTCGGCATCATTGTGGTTGCCTTGGCGATTCCGGCCTTTATCCCCAACGTGGACGCAGCACCGCTCTTCATTGCCTTGGCCATCTTCGCGCTGGCCTCCGGCGCCTCCAGCTTCCTTGAAGTGGTGTATCCCAACGAGCTGTTCCCCACAGAGATCCGTGCTACGGCCGTCGGCTTCGGCACGGCGATCAGCCGGGTTGGCTCGGCGGCCAGCACCTACCTGATGCCCCTGGCCATCGTGTCGTTCGGAGCAGCCGGCTCGCTGCTCATCGGCGCGATCATCTCCCTTGTGGGGCTCGTTGCCACTTTCCTCCTGGCTCCCGAAACAGCCAACAAGTCACTGCACGAGCTCACCTCCGAAAAGAAGCCTCCTGCACCATCAGACCCCAAGATCAACGAAGGATCCCTGTCATGAGCAACCACCAAGCAATCGGTCCCGTCGACGCCACTAAAATTCCCCGTTTCGCCGGACTGGGCACGTTCGCCCGACTTCCACAACTGGACCGCGTCCCGGAGTACGACATCGCTATTGTGGGCGTTCCGTTCGACGGCGGAACCTCCTTCCGTCCCGGGGCCCGCTTTGGTCCGGCAGCTGTCCGTGAAGCGTCAAGACTGCTGCGCCCGGGCTACCACCCCGAACTCGACGTTGAGCCCGTCAACGAAGTGCAGGTTGTGGATGCCGGCGACATCGCCTGCACGCCCTATGACATCGGCAGGGCCGTCAAGGAGATCAAGGAGCAAGCCAGGCCTCTGATCGCCCACGACAAGAAGCTGATCACTATCGGCGGCGACCACACCATCGCCCTTCCAATGCTGCAGGCGGTCAACGAGGTCCACGGCCCGGTGGCGCTGCTCCACTTCGATGCGCACCTGGACACTTGGGATACCTATTTCGACCAGCCCATTACGCACGGGACCATCTTCCGCCGGGCCTTCGAGGAGGGCCTGCTTGTTGAGGACAAGTCAATGCATGTGGGCATCCGCGGGCCTGTGTACGACCGCAACGACTTTCTCCGGGACCACGACTTCGGATTTCAGATCATCCGCTGTTCCGACCTTGACGTCATCGGCGTCCCGGCGGCGATCGAACGGGTCAAACAACGGCTGGGAGATACGCCGGTCTACGTCTCCATTGATATCGATGTCCTGGACCCCTCTTACGCTCCCGGCACCGGAACGCCGGAAATGGGCGGCCTGCATTCCCGTGAACTGCTTGCCCTGCTCCGCGGCCTGAATGGCATCAACATCGTGGGTGCGGACGTGGTGGAAGTGGCTCCCGCTTACGACCACGCCGATATCACCAGCGTGGCCGCTGCAACAGTCGTCTTCGACTTGCTGGCACTCATGGTCAATCGTGGAAAGGTGGCTGGAGCGAACGAACTCGCTATGGAGGCTGCCACAGCCTGACGTATTTAGCACAGGCGTGCTGCGTCAACCACAGCAGAACCACGACGTCGGCACCCACCAAGGTGCCGGCGTCGCCCGCTGTCCGCTCCCCCCCGGCCGCTGGACCGGGGCGGAGACCGCCGGGTGTGGCGGCAGCGATAGTAGGAAGTACCGGGCGCCGCCTCTGGGATAACGACGCCCGGACCCCCAGCGGGTGCCCAATGCATGCCACCCGCCATTCCCACGAGGGGTATGGCCGGATCGCCATGCGTGCGGTCCCGCCATGATTAGTAAAGTTGCTTACTATCCCTCAGCGCACGAGTAGTCGGTACTCATGTTTTTGGACGCGCGGCGGCGGGACTACGTGGTTCGCGATCAGCCGGCATCGCCCCATTGATACCTGCGAGTGGTAGTTTGATCTCTGCTTGAGCCATACGCACCGTACCGATCAGAGGACTTTCCATGTTTAAGGGATTCAAGGACTTCATACTCCGCGGCAACGTGATCGAGCTGGCCATCGCCGTCGTCATCGGCAGTGCCTTTACCGCGCTGGTTACCGCCTTCACCAACAACATCATCAACCCCGTCATCGCAGCTGCGGGTGGCGTGAACGCCGACGGCCTGGGCTTCCGGATCTGGGCCGACAACGAGGCCACGTTCGTGAACTTCGGCGCCGTGGTCACCGCCTTGGTAACGTTCATCATCACCGCGGCCGTGGTCTACTTTATCTTCGTGGCGCCCATGAACAAGATCAACACCATGGTCAAGGACCGCCTTTCCGCGGCTGAACCCGAAGAGGAGCCCATCCCGGCGGACACCGCGCTCCTGGCCGAGATCCGCGACCTCCTCAAGGAAGCCGCCGCCAACAACGCCCGCGGGCAGCGCGACCTGGACGAGGATTCCGTCCGTTAGGACGCCCGCAGCGCCTCCCTGTCGTTGCGGTCAATCCGCCCGAAGCCCGGCATCCCCCAATGGGAGGGTGCCGGGTTTCTGCGTTTCCGCTGACGCCCAGGAATCGGGGTGGACCGTCCCGGAAAAATCCTGCCGCGAGACCGTGACGCAGCAGCAACGCCCACGAAACACGCGCCCGTCAGCATGGGTTCATGAAGCCCAACGCGAGCTCTCCCGCCACCGCGGACCTCCTGTGCGAGGTCTGCGGTCAACTGCCGGAACCGCCCAAGGCCCGGCTCACCCTGGCCAATATCGCCGTCATGCTGCCCATCGAACTCCTCGTCCATGCGGCGGTGGTTGAAACCCATTTGCCGTACGTTGCCAAGGTCCTGCTGCTCACGGTGACTGCCACAGTCCTGGTGATTTGGGTGGCCGAACCGTCGGCGGCGAAGGTGCTGCGTCGCTGGCTCCACGCCCCGGCACTCAAGCACCGGCACAGACTGCAGAGCTCCCCCGCACTATGGCGCGCCAGAACCCTGCTGCGGGACGAGCCCGGGTCCTTGCAAAGAATCACACGATCCTTGGCCAAGCTCGACGCCAACATCCTCAGCATCCACGTCCATCCCCTGGATGGCGTCGGACGCCCCGGCACGGTGATGGATGAGTTCGTCCTGTCCGCCCCCGGCCAGCTCACCGAGCACGAGCTGCTTCAGGCCATGCACGACGGCGGCGGGCATGAGTCCCACGTTTGGCCTACCACCGCGCTGGCCATGGCAGACGGCCAAACCAGGGCGCTGAGCCTCGCGGCCAGGATTGCCGGGAACCCCACGGAACTCCCCTTGGCCGTGGCCGAGTTGCTGTCAGCCCGCGTGGTCCCCTTGGATCCGGAGCATCCGGCTACGGAGGCGGATGCGGCCATCGGACGCTCCGCGGACATCCTGAAGATCCCTACTGCCTGGCACGGGCCGCTGGTGTTCTCCCGCCCCGGGGAACCGTTCACGCCAGCGGAGTCGGCGCGGGCGCACAGGTTGGCCGAACTTGCGGAGATCCTGGCATACGGTCCGGCGGGTCGTAAGACCTGATGGGTCTCGCAGTATCCCAAAACTGCAAGCCGTGACGAGCGGCCGTCCCAGCGAAACCCGGTAAATCCCCTCGATTTACCGGGTTTCCGCACGTCACGATGGGTGCCCGGGAAGTAGCTCGGCATGAGCGGCAAGCCTTAGTCACAATTTGTTGGCAGCATTTGTATACCAAATACCTTGACAGTGCTTCCCGTCACATCTAGCGTTGTTTTTGGGATCCCAAAACGGGATCCCAAAAGATCCACCACCGGCTGCGGCCCCACCTCATCAACGGGCAGGGACCGCAACAGTTGCCGCCGGCACGGGTCAGGCTGCAGCGGTATCCCGCCCGGCTCATCCCCCCAAGAAAAGCCCCAAGACATTCCATCCCGTTGACTCCTACTGAAGGAGAAGCTGTGTCTCTCGAAAACACGCAACTGGCAACCCAGGACAGCGACCAAAAACCCGGCAAGGACGGCGTGCAGCGACGCACCAACGTCCGCTGGAAGCTCTTCATCCTCTTGTTGGTCCTGGTAGCGGTCAATTACATCGACCGCGGATCCATCTCCGTAGCCCTCCCCATCATCCAAAAAGAATTCAACCTCCCGCCTGAACTGGTGGGCTTGCTCCTCTCGGCCTTCTTCTGGACGTACGCCCTCATGCAGATTCCCGTTGGCTGGCTGATCGACAGGTTCGGCCCCCGCAAGGTGGTCACGGCCTCCTGCGTCGGCTGGGGCGCCGCAACCGCCGCATCCGGTTTCGCCGGTGGATTCCTCAGCATGTTCATTGCCCGGCTGGGAATCGGCGTCACCGAAGCGGGCGTCATGCCTGCCGGCGGCAAGCTCAACGCCATCTGGATGCACCGGAAGGAACGCGGCCGCGGCGCCACCATCCTCGACGCCGGAGCTCCCCTCGGGGCCGGCCTGGGCGGCATCCTCATCACCTGGCTGATCGCTTCCACCGGCAGCTGGCGGATGTCCTTCATCATCGCCGGTGCCGCAACCGTCCTCATGGGCCTTGCCGTCTGGTGGTACATCCGCGATAACCCCCGCCAGCACAAGGGCGTCAACGACGCCGAGGCCAGCTACATCGAGGCCTCGCACGCCGAGGAAGATGCCGAAGCCGCCCGCGAAGGTGCCCGCGGCAAGCGTGCCCTCCTCCCCTACCTGAAGTTCCGTTCCTTCTGGGCCATGTGCTTCGGTTGGCTGGGCTTCAACGGCGTGTTCTACGGCCTGCTCACCTGGGGTCCGCTCTACCTGGCACAGGCCAAGGGCTTCGACCTGAAGACCATCGGCTGGTCCACGTTCGTGATCTTCGGCGCCGGGTTCGTCGGCGAAATCCTCGGCGGTGCCATCGCCGACAAGTGGCGTGCTTCCGGCGCCTCGGCCAACAAGGTCATGCGGACCCTTCTGGGCGTCTCCAGCCTCGTGGTGGTCGGCGGACTCGTTGGCGTTACCGTCGTCCCGGACCCGATCACCGCCGTCGTGCTCCTCTCGGCAGTGCTGTTCTTCCTCCGCTGGGTTGGCCTCTTCTGGTCCATCCCGTCCATCCTGGGCGGCCGCACCAACGCCGGCGTCCTGGGCGGGGCCATGAACTTCAGCGGCAACATTGCCGGGTTCATCACCCCGATTGTGGTAGGCCTGATTGTCGGGGCCACAGGCTCCTACACCTGGGCCCTGCTGTACTTCGTTGGATCGGCAGTGATCATGGGCATCTCCGTCCTGGCGCTGGATTACAACAAGCGGCTCCCGGTCTGACTCGCACTCGCCGGGCCGGCCGCGGGTCCTGAACCACCCAAGGCCGGACACCGCCGGGCCGGGCGCATAGCCTTACACATCACGGAAATGGAGCTGACATGCTGACCGCAGAAGACACGAACACCACGGACCGCCCCCTCCGGGAATCCGTGCGTGACACGCTCCGTGCCCGGATTTTCGAAGGCCACTACGCGCCCGGCACCCGGCTGGTGGAGCGGGACCTCGCCGCCGAATTCAACGTCTCCCGCCTCCCCATCCGCGAAGCCCTCCGGATGCTCCGGCAGGAGGGACTCATCCGGGACCGCTCCGGCCGCGGTACCGAGGTCAGCGGCCTGAGCCCCAAGGACGTGGAGGACCTGTTCGACGTCCGGCAATCCCTGGAAGTCCTCGCCTGCCGGCTCGCCGCGAAGCGTGCCACGGCCGAAGACCTCCAGCACCTCGCCGGACTCCTGGACCAGGCCGAACACTTCCTGGCCAAGGGATCCATCCTGGAAGCCCACCGGGCCAACAGCGAATTCCACGATGCCATCACCCGCATCGCCAACAACGACTTTCTTCGCTCGGCGCTCGAACCCCTCCAAGGCCGTATGCACTGGCTGTTCCGCCACGTCAGCGACCTTCCCGAACTGATCCGCGAACATCGCGAACTCTACGCAGCGATCGCCAGCGGCGACGACGACCGCGCTGCCGCCCAATCGGCGTCGCACATTGGCAAGTACCGCGAGCAGTTCCCGGAGGATTACAGCGCCACCGAGCCCCAACCCAGAAAAGCACGGAAGAAACCATGAAACTCCTGGTCATCAACCCCAACATCAGCGACGACGTCACAGCCCTTATCGAGGCCGAGGCACTCCGCTCGGCGAGCGCAGGCACTGAATTGATCGTCCGGACTGCCGGGCACGGCATGGAATACATCGAGACCCGCTTCGAGTCGCTCATCGCTGCCGGAGCGGTTGCGGAGCTGATCGCGGAATACGCTTCCGGTTCGGAAGCAGCGCACGACGGCGGCCCTTCCGCCGGGCGCGATCACGCCGGTTCCGCTGTGGACGGCATAGTCGTGGCCGCCTTCGGTGACCCTGGGATGCCCGCCCTCAAGGAATTGGTGGATGTGCCGGTCATCGGCATCACCGAAGCCGCACTCTGCGCCGCAGCGTTGCAGGGCCAGCGTTTCTCCATCATCGCCATCTCGGACCGCATCCAGGCGTGGTACCGGGACTGCGTGGAACGCTTCGGCTTCAGTGGCAGGCTCGCCTCCATCCGTTCCATCAACCAATCCCTCAACTCAATCGGCTCCGTGCAGGCCGATTTCAAGGAAACCCTCCTGGCACTGAGCCGGCAGGCCGTCGCGGAGGATGGTGCCGACGTCGTAATCCTGGCCGGTGCGCCGCTCGCCGGACTCGCCCGGGAGCTCGAAGGCCGGATCCCGGTTCCCGTGGTGGACGGCATTTCGGCAGGCATCCGCATGACCGAGGCCGTGGTTTCGCTGAAGTCCGGCGCCCACCGGGGCGGTTCGTTCGCGGCCCCGCCCGTCAAGGCGCGGCGCGGCCTCTCCACCAACCTCGACGCCGCCCTGGCCGCAGCCCAATCGGCCCAGCTGTCCGGCATCGCCAACTAAGAACCAGCAAAGGAGGACGACGATGTCCCAACTCCCAGACCTCGTGATCGCCAACGGCACGGTGGTGAACAGTTTCGGGCGGCAGGCCGCCCACGTAATCGTCGACGGCGGCAAAGTCACCGGCCTGCTCGACGCCGCGGAACCCGTACCCGCCGCTGAGCGGACCATCGACGCCGTCGGCCTGCTGGTCATCCCCGGCGGCGTGGACGGACACTGCCACGTAGCCCAAGTGACCGGGCGATTCCGTACCTTGGACGATTACGCCATCACGTCCACCGCTGCCCTGTGGGGCGGAACCACCACCATCATCGATTTCGGCATCCCCCGCGATGCGCAGGAAACCCCACTCGATGCCGTCCTCAACAAGAAGCGGCTCGCCCAGGAATCCCGTTGCGATGTAGCGCTGCACGGTTCCGTGATCTCGTGGGACGAGACCGTGACATGGCAACTGGAGCAACTCGCTGCCGAGGGTGTGCGTTCCGTGAAGATGTACACCACCAACCGCGGCTCCACCATGGCTGACAACGACACCATCCTGAAGGTCATGCGGGAGATGGTGCGGCTCGACGGGCTCACGTACATCCATGCCGAGCACGATGCCATCATCACCGACTGTACCGAAGAGCATGCGGCCGACGGGCTCATCGGGATCGAACACCTGCACCGGACCCGGCCCGAGCTCGCCGAGGAGATTTCCGTAAAGGAGACGCTCGCCATGGCCGAGTACACCGGGGCACCCGTGTATTTCGTGCACCAGTCCACGCCCGGTGCCGTTGATTTGGTGACTGATGCCCGCTCGCGGGGCTTGCAAGCCTACTCCGAGACGTGCCCGCACTACCTCGCCTTGGACGACACCGTGTATGGCTCGACGTTCCCGGAGTGGTACGCCTGCTGCCCTCCGATGCGGAGCGCCGAAACTGTGGCTGCCCTGAAGGAGCGCTTTGCTGCCGGCGCCATCCACGCCGTTTCCTCGGACCACTCCTGCTACGACCTCTCGCAGAAGCGGGAGCGCACCGACGACGTCCGTTTCATGCCCCATGGCCTGCCCGGTGTCGAGACCCGCATGCCCGTCACGTTTACCGCCCTGGTCACGGAGGCCGGGGGCTCGGTGGAGGACTTTGTAGAGGTCTTCTCCGCTGGTCCCGCCCGGATCAACGCGCTGCCTTTCAAGGGTGTGGTTGCGGAGGGCTTCGACGCGGACCTGGTGATCTTTGATCCTGCCGTTCAACGCGAGGTCGACGGCGGCGCGCTGCACATGGGGACAGACTTCTCGCCATTCGAAGGGAAGACGCTGAACGGTTGGCCCGCCGTCGTGGTCTCCGCGGGACGCGTGGTCCTGGATGCCGATGGTTTCCACGATCCCGGCCCAGTGGGACGTTTCGTCGCCCGGAATGGCTTCACGGAGCACCAATCAATCCCCGTCCCAGTTTCTGCCTAGGAGTTTCTTGATGCCTACCCTTGACCGCCCTACCCGGATCGGCATGATCGTGCCGTCCTCCAACACCTGCCTGGAACCGCAGACCTACCGGATCCTCGGCGACCGGCGGGACATCACCATCCATTCCACCCGCATCCCCGTCACCCGCATTGCCCTGGATGATTCCTCGGACAAGCAGTTCGACGGGTCCGTGATGCGCGCCGCCGCCGAACTCCTTGCCACCGCCAACGTAGACGTCATCGCATGGAACGGGACCTCAGGATCCTGGCTGGGGGCCGCGCACGATCACGCCATTGTCCAGGAGATCACCGAAGCCACCGGCATCCCCGCCACCACTTCAACACTTGCTTACTTGTCGGCATTTGAAGCTTTTGGAACCGAGCGGATCGGCTTGTTCACGCCGTACACCTCGGACGTTAATGACGCAGTGATCGCTTCATACGCCCGTGAGGGAATCAAGACCATCGACCACCGGCACCTGGACCTCAGCGACAACGAGTCATTTGCCCGGGTGACCGACTCGGAGATGCTGCCGGGCTCGCTCGAACTCGCGGCGGCCCATCCCGACGCGCTGGTTTACCTCTGCACCAATCTGTACGGAACCAACATCACGGCGGAGGTGGAGACCCGCACCGGAGTACCCGTTCTCGATTCCGTGGCGGTCACCCTCTGGCATGCCCTGAAGCTGGCGGGCGCACCCCTGCTTGATACGAAGTGGGGCCGGCTGCTGGCTTAGCTGGGAGCACGGACTGAAGCGTCTGTGGAATCCGCCCGCAGACGCTCAGTCCTTATCGATCTGATCGAGCAGCTTGCCCAGGGCGTCCCTGATGTCGTCGTGGTCGTATTGGCCGGCGCGGCTTTCCGCTGAACTGACTCCGCAGCGATGGATCTTCTTGAAGTCGCCGATGGGGAACTTGTAGTGGCCCTTCTGGTCATCCGGATGCTCATCGTCGACGCCGAGGTACCACTTGCCGTACTCAGCGAAGTCGTGTTTTTCCAGGAACGTGTTCTCTTCCTTCGTTGACGGCGCGTGCTCGCTCCAGTCATCGCGCTCGTCCTTGGCAACCTTGCCGTCCCGGATCAGCTTCTTGGCGTGGTCGAAGGCTTTCTTGTTGAGTTTCACTGTCACTGTGCACCTTTCTCTACAGCGTCATACACCGCCCGCAGGACTTCTGGTCAGGGCGTCCTGGCGTCACCATCAGCAGCGTCTTCTGCAGTTTGTACATGAAACCATGGATTCCACGAGATGCAATGCAGAGCGAAGCCTGGCGGCGATCTCCCTTGGGAGTCAGTTTGGAGCCTTCCGGGCTCCTGCATTGGCTGCCCTGAATTCGCTTTGGTACGCGAGCACTGCGTCTAGCGTCCAATCCTTCAAGATCGCAAGTGTCCCGCTGCGAAGGGGACGCAGGTTCACCAGGGGGCTCGACGGAAGTGAGTATCCGGAGCGGTTCGCCATGTACGTCAAAACTCCCACTGGCGGATACCACAGTGGGTGGCCTTCGTTCTGCTTTGTTACCTCGTATCCGAAGACGCCACCGCGCGCGGGCTCCCAGATGTCGGCAAGTGAAGCGACGCAGTCTACAAGGGCGGCCCGTCCAGGAATGAGAGCTTCGACAAACTCCAGCTTGAATGAATCCCGGGATTGCGCACCTTGTTGCCCATCGGTGACCTTGATGTCAAATGGACAAGCCGTCCGCCCTGTTCCTTCGAGGAAACCGAGGACTGACACACGATAACCCCATGTTGGCCAGAAGCCGCCTGCATCATCTCTGCGCGCGCCGTCTTCCACTCTCGCGGCTACGTCTTCAAGGGACCGAGGGAGTGAATCATCTGCAGCCTGGCTCCGTCCTGGATAAAGGACATCGACCCATTCCAGAGGGCGCGTATCTAACTGTTCCAGGACATCCACGGACGACAATATCCGCCGCGCAATCTCAACTGGTGTAGCGAACCTCCCCCCGAGATGGAATCGAAGATCAATGTCATCGAGATTCGCGTCGAACAGCTCGTCCCGTATTGGTTCATCCACGAGGCGTCAGCTCCTTAGGCGTCCGTTGGGTATACCCTCGTTGACGGCGGCGAACGCCTTCTTATACTCCAGGTTGGCCTCGAGCGTCCATTGCTTGAGCACGGCCACGGTGCCATGCGTCAGCGCTCTTAGGTGTACGAGGGGGCTTTCCGGGACGGTGTAGCCGCTGTTGTTGGCAAAGTACGTGAGTACTCCGACGGGTGGGTAAAGGATCGGATCGTCGCGATGCAGCTTTGCCAACGCCTGCCCGCTGACCGCACCGCGGACGGGTTCCCAGATGTCAATGAGCGCGCAGAACCCGTCGATGATCACCTCACACCCGGCCACATCCGCCTCGGCAAAGCCCAGTTTGAATGAGTCACCGGAACGGGGGCCAGGGCATCCGTCGGTGACGGAAATGTCAAAAGGGAATACTTCTCGCTTGGATCCCGCGAGAAAGCCAAACAGAGAAACAAAATAGCCGAAACCCGGGTGGAACTTACCGGCGTCGTCCACGCGAGCCCCATCCTCGACGCTGAGCGAAAGATCCTGAAGGCTTCGAGGCAGAATGTCGTCGTTGTGTGTTCGCTGGCGCGACGCATTGGCGTGCGCCCATTCCATGGGGCGAGAGTCCACCGTCTCCAGGAGTTCCACCGTGGACATGACCCTGGCGGCTATTTGCTCAGGGCGAGCGTCTCGACCCCCCAAAAGCAATCGGAGGCTTACTGCCCGTAGCGCGGGGTCAAAGAGTTCCGAGGCAATCATTGAAGGTTTCCGATCCTCATAGGATTTATTGTCTTGATCAACGTCTCTTCTGCCCATTTGACGATGGCCCTCTGAACTGCGGCCTTGCCGTGGAACCCTTCGAAGAGTCCTCGGTACACCAGATCGTAGTTGCCTTTGATTTCTTGGAAGATCTGGATGGGTGGGCGTCCCCGCCACAGGTGGCCGTCGAAGGCGATCGATTTCTTTTCGCCGGTGGCGGTGATGTAGTCCGTGACGTATTCCGAAGCGTTGCCTTTGGGTCCGGTGGCTGTGACCCCGGTTGCGAACGCCTGGTCCGGCGCACCGTTAGGGCTTCTTCCAGCTGGTTCTTGCCAGGTGCCGGGGCTGCCGTCGGTGTCTCCGATGGTGGTTTGGAGGTCGGGGTGGCGGCCGGGGAGGGTGTGGTCGCCGAGGCGTGGTCGTAGGTGCCGGGAGGGCCGGACGGCTTCGTGAGAGAGGCCCCGTGTGGGGCGTGTACTGCTGCTGACCAGGGCGGTACGTCCCAGGTGAATCGGTGGCCCGTCGATGGGTGCGATATCGCTTGGTTCCCACCACTTCGCGGCCATGTCCGGCGTCTTCCCATACCGTCCGTTGTCCCGACGCCGACGAGCAGCCAAGTACCAAGCGTCCCGTCGGTTCGCGGCCAAAGTGGTCACGCCTTGCGGGTGTTCGTGATCTTGACCCGTTCAGCGCTGTCGCTGGTTCGAGGTCGCCAGTACAGCCATGCGAGAAGACCGGCGAGTGGGAGGGTGAAGAGGCAGATCAACCAGAGCGCTTTGGTGACCTGATTCATGGACCCATGTCGGAGGACGTCGAAGATAGCCCAGATGACGGAACCCGCGACCAAGACCGCAGACACTGCTGCCGGTCCAATCACGACCCATTGCAACGATTCCATGTGTCCCGTCCATAAACTCAGATTGCCGGTATCGGAAAGAACTGCATTCCGGGCGGGCTGTCATGCACGCCCCTGCTGACTTCATCGCAGAGGGAAGAACGGCGGCAGGCCGCGGGGCGCTATGTAAGCGTCCTGAATCTCCACCAGCGACATCTTGGCAATGTACGAGAACTTGATGAGATCTGTAAATTCTCCGCGGCAAATGAGACCTGTGGAGTCCTCACTTAGTTTCGCCAAGTGTCCCTCTCTCGTAAGAGTGAAACCCGGAGCAACGCTTTGTTCGGTAAGAGGCGGTCGTGCAACCACGAGAAATGAGTTTCCGTTTCGACCTCTGAGTATCATACAGAGCTCATTGACCATGAATCTTTCCATAGCCCCGACTGCGGATGTTTCGAAATACAGCTCTTCCTCTGCACCTCGTTCAGACTGGCTGAGAAGCAACATCGTGCCACGACGAAAAAGATGCAATCTGAGATCGTGGCCGGTACGCAAGAACCATGTCCCGTCGGGGGCGCTCCGCCAGGCAGCAGAACATGACCGGGTTGCGAGGTCGTCGATCCGATTTACTATCAGATCTAGAGATTCTTGCATGATCTACAAACCTCATCTTCCAACGGCTTCATTGCGAAGCTCGATACTCTGCTTACTGTTGGCCTTACTGAGAACCGCAGTGTGAGACGCAGCAACGAGATTGGCAGGTCTAGCCGTATGCCCGTCGAGGTGCACCCTTATTTCATGTCAACGGAAAGAACGGCGGTTTGCCCTCTGGCGCGGCGTAGGCTTCTCGAATCTCGCGCGGCGTCATTTTTGCGTAGTGGGAAAAGACCACTAGATCCAAGTCATCGCCGCGATAAATCTTTCCCGTGGCGGTCTCGGTTAGGGTAGATACCGGGCCGTCGCTGGCAAGCACAAACCCCGGAGCTGTGTCTTTCAACGTTAGGGGAATGGGGACAACAAGCAGCATGGGGAGATCCGCGTCTCCGCGAATGTGCATGCACAGCAAGCGGGCAAGGAACAACTCAACCGCTTCAGCTTCAGTCGACTCAAATAGAAGAAACTCCTTCCCGCCTTTGTCGGATTCTGCTATCACGATCACAGAATCGCTCGTATATAAACGGAGAGTCGCCTCTGCCCCCATGGCTATATACCATGAGTCGTTCTCCTCCTCCTGCCATAGACCTGAATCGGATTCCTTGAGTAATTCAGTGAGATTGGAACAGATTTCGTTTAGCGATTCTAGAGATATTGTCATTTTTCTAAGATTCCTACTTGGATCAACCGTTCAACGCTGACATTTAGTCCGTTAGCATCCTTTATTACCATCTGTAGACCGCCCCCTTTGCGTCCGAAAGCTGGAGCGATACGGGCACTTCAATGCTCCAGCCCTTCGCGTCCGGAGGCCAGGCATCAACCAACTTGTACTGATAGTATTTATCACCCAATTGTGCAACGGGTAACGAACGTTCTTCGAATGTAGCTGGGACCCCGTTCTCGATCACTCCAATAAATCGACCACTTTGGGGGCCAACGCGATCCATTTGACTACCGAACTTCTGAACGAAGGCAGATAGATCATGAAACTTCTGAAGAGTCTCAAGTATCGCACCGTCGAACGGAGGATAAACGTGACGGGGCTGTCCGTTCTTTTCGGGACCGCTGTATCTAATCTCGTACTCATACTTGGTGAAAGGACGGCCGTAACCGTTATCGTCGCGTCCCCACCGGGCCTCGAAGTCGGTACGCAGAGCCATGACTTCGCGGTTCTTGTCGGTGAATTCCGGGTAGGGCGGATGCTCTCCATGCACGGCCCGCGGTTCCCCATAGACCTCTGCAGCCTGCACCGGACCCTCAAGGTGTGCAGGGTCTGATGTTGGCCTTCCGGATGCGTTGACATCAACGGACCTATCCTCGGTCTGCAGCAGCTCGTCGGCGCCGTGCCCAAGCGTCGCGGAAGGGCCAACATGGGTGCCCGGCCCTGGACTGTGCTCAGGAGCCTCAGGCGCGGCATGTGACGAACTTGCCGCCCGCTCAGGGGTTGCCGGATTGAGGCGTTGTCTTAGGCGTGCTTCGTCAATCCCGCTGGTTCTGGGCCCGAGTTCCGGGGGTGGGGTGGTCTTTGTGCGGTTGATATCGTCAGTCCAGATGCCTTTGGATTGGGCCGGCTGAACGTTGAGGTCTGGGGTAGACACCTCCTTGGACCATTTGGCCGTCTGCCCATCCGCCGGTGTCAGCTCCTCGGGGAGGCCGGGGGACTCAGGTGTGGCCCGCGGGATTTCGTAGTCGTCGACGGTTTTGCCGACAGCGGCTAGGTGGGACTCGATACGAGCCGCGGCCGCCTCGAGTCCTGCCGTCCCCGAACCGGCTTTCACGGATGCCGAGGCTGCTTCGCCGCCGACCTCCGCAACCGAGGCTGCTTTGGTGGGCAGACTACGGAGCCGATTGGTGAGGGCTGTGAGGCGGGCCTCGAGGGTGAGGCCGCCACCGGCGCCCCCGGTTGCTGCGGTGGCGAGGTCGAAGGTGGTTTGCCCGCCGGCACGCCAGTAATCGGTGGCCCATTCGTCGGCGTGCACGGTCTCCCGGATCGCGGCGGATGCGGTCAGGAGCGCCTCGATATCGCCCTCGTCCATGTCCGTGAAGCCACGGTCGATCACGGCCTTGGACCGGAACACCGCAGCACCCAAGGCCCCCACACCTTGCCAGGCCTGGGCTTGTTGGGTTTTGTCTTTCGTTCCGAA
>NZ_JBIVGD010000027.1:0-47044 GCF_044748465.1 Paenarthrobacter sp. NPDC089988 | reverse complement strand
CACCGGTCCCCGTCCTGGCCAACGCTGCCCGCACCCGCGGCGCCCCATAGACCCCGGTCGAATCCTGATGAACCCGCCTAACCTGTGCATCCAGTTCAGCCCGGACCACCGCCCGCAGTGACCTCACGGAGATCCTCCGCCGCCAAGCGTAAAACCCCGATCGTGACACACCCAGCAGTCTGGCCATCCGCAGGATTGGGTAATTAGCCTTCTCGGCCTCCATCAGTTCGAAGCATTCCGATTCTGCTGCTTGGAGGCGAAGAAGGCTGCGGCTTTTCCCAGAAACTCGTTATCCATCCGCAGCTGCGCGTTTTCCCGGCGCAACCGCTCCAACTCTGACTTCTCCGTCTCGGCCGCCGCGACCTATTCCGGAGCCGCCAGACGAGCCCGTTCCTGAGCCACCCACCGACCCAACATCTGCTCCCCGAGCCCGAGTTCCCTGGCCACTGGCGCCACCGGCCTGCCGGTATCAATAACGAGCCGTGCAGCCTCCCGCCGATACTCCGGAGTGAATTTACGTCGTGTCGTGCTCACAAGAACACCTTCCCGCAGAATCCCAGGATCCCGCTACTTCAGGTGTCCACCAACAGAGGCTAACCCCAGGAGGGCGGTTTGGTGAGAGAGGATCGGGCTGGGAGGGCGGTTCGGTGAGAGAGGGTTAGACGCCGAGTTCTTCGCGGAGCGCCTGGACGTGGCCCTGGGCCTTGACCTGGTACTGGGTATGCGTGACCTTGCCTTCGCCGTCCAGGACCACCGTGGAGCGGACCAGGCCCTCGACGATCTCGCCGTTGACCAGCTTCTCGCCCCAAGCGCCGTATGCGAGGGCCACAGCGTGGTCCTCATCGGAGAGCAGCGGGAACGTCAGGGCGAAGTCGCCGGTGAAGGAGGACAGGGCCTCGGGGGCGTCGGGGGAGATCCCGATGACGTCGTAGCCCTTGCCCTGGAGGCTCGCCAGGTTGTCACGGAAGTCGCAGGCTTCCGTGGTGCAGCCGGGGGTGGCTGCCTGCGGGTAGAAGTACACAATGACGTTGCGTCCGCGGTAGTCGGACAGCGAGACCTTGTTGCCGTCGGCGTCGAGAAGCGCGAAGTCAGGGGCCTGCGTTCCGACGAGGAGTTTCTGGGTCATGGCGATCCTTTACGTTCAACCGGTGTGCTCCGGCGTTTGGTCATACAAAAAAGCGGAATCGAGATGTAGAACAGCAAAATCAGATGCTGTATTCCGCGGGTCCGCGCACCGTGGCATAAGGGCCGGGCACGAACTGGTAGCCACCACCACGGACGGTGGAGACGGTGTAACGGGCATTGCCAAGCTTGCGCCGCACTCTTCCAACATAAACGTCGATCGAGCGGAAAGCCGCGCCGGGGAGGTCAAATGACTCCAGGAAGCGTTGCAATTCTTCACGTCCAATAGCCCGGGAGCAGTTCACCACGAGGTAGCGCAACAGCTTGTATTCCATGCCGGTAAAGGCAACCGGCTCACCGTCCAGCAGGACTACTTCAGCGGCGAGGTCGATTGCAAGCTGGCTGCGCCGGGCGGCCAACGTTACGGGCTCGACGGCGGTGCTGCCGCCGGCTTCGCTTGCTTCGGAATCGTCCGCGAGGGCGTCCGCGAGTGAGACGGAACGTGATCCGGAAAGGTGGTTACCGGCGTCGGCGGTTTCCTGCGGAGTGCCGCCCCAGGAAGTGTCGCCGACGCCGGAGTGCTCTGCTCCGGGGGCGGGCCAGATGCGGACTTCCGCCTCCGGAGCAAGTTTCATGGCCCGGGCCAGCACAAGGCGTGCTGCCCGTTCCCAAATTTCGGGGTCCACGGGATCGCCCTCGGCCGGGTTGACCCAAAGGGCCAGGCCGTGGGCAGTGAGAGCCGGGGAGGTGAGTCCCTGTGGTGTGGGGCCCTGCCGCCGCGCGGCCCCGGGACGTGTTTGGCGTCCCGGGAACCGTGCCGGCGGTGGACCGTAGGCATTGACTGCCATGGCGGTTGGTCCTAAACGTTACCGCGGCGGATCAGCTTGCCGCCGGGGTTCTGGAAGTCGATTTCCGAGCCCCGCAGGTAGGTCTTGCGGACGACGCCGGAAAGCGGACGGCCGTCGTACGGGGTGATCGGGTTCTTGTGCTTGAGCTTCTTCACGTCCACCACGTAGGCGTCGTCGTGGGCGAAGATCGAGAAGTCGGCGTCGTAGCCAAGAGCCAACTGGCCCTTGTTGTGCAGGCGGGCCAAGGCGGCGGGCTTCTCCGACATCCAGGAAACAACCTGCTCCAGGGAGATGCCGCGGTGGCGTGCCTCGGTCCAGATCAGGGACAGGCCCAGCTGGAGGGAGGAGACGCCGCCCCAGGCAACAGCGAAGTCACCGTTTTCCAGGTCCTTGAGGTCAAGGGTGGAGGGGGAATGGTCCGAGACGATGCAGTCGATGGTGCCGTCCTGCAGGCCCTTCCAGAGGAGCTCACGGTTGGAGGCCTCGCGGATCGGCGGGCAGCACTTGTAGGCCGTGGCGCCGTCCGGGATTTCCTCGGCCATGAGGGTCAGGTAGTGCGGGCAGGTCTCAACGGTGAGGTTGACGCCGTCGCGCTTTGCCGAAGCGATCATGGGCAGCGCGTCCGAGGAGGAGAGGTGCAGGATGTGGGCGCGCGCGCCGGTCCAGCGGGCACGCTCGATGACCTCGGCGATGGCCTTGTTCTCGGCGCCGCGCGGGCGGGAGGCGAGGAAGGTCTCGTAGTGGTCGCCGCCGGGGTGCGGGGCGCGGTCGATCGCGTGGGAATCCTCGGCGTGGACGATCATGAGGGAGTCGAAGGACTTGAGTTCCTTCATGTCCTCTTCCATCTCGTCCGCGTCCAGATGCGGGAACTCGTCCACGCCGGAGTGCAGGAGGAAGCACTTGAAGCCGAAGACGCCTTCGTCGTGCAGCGGGCGGAGGTCGGACTTGTTGCCGGGGATGGCACCGCCCCAGAATCCGACGTCAACGAACGCCTGGTCCTTGGCGACCACGCGCTTCTGCTCCAGGCCGTCCACGCTGGTGGTGGGCGGGATGCTGTTGAGCGGCATGTCGATGATGGTGGTGACACCGCCGGCTGCGGCTGCACGGGTGGCCGATGCGAAGCCCTCCCATTCGGTGCGGCCGGGCTCGTTGACGTGGACGTGGGTGTCCACGAGGCCGGGGATCAGGGTCTCGTCGTCGGCGAGGTGGATGACCTCGGTACCCGTCAGGCCGTTGCCCAGGGGCTCAATGGCGACGATGACGCCGTCGCGGATGCCAACCTCGCGGGGTGCGATGCCGGCCGTGGTGAGGATGCGCTGGCCCCGGATAACGAGGTCATAGGCGCCGAATGCTTCAGACATTGAGGTACTCCTTGTTTTCGGTCCGTTCTGCCAGGTACACGCCTATGTGCTTTCCTAATTGTTCAAGCAACGGACCTGCTTCAGCGATACATTTCTGGACATCTTCTTCCATGTCGGTCAAAGCGTGGACCGTGTGGAATCCGGCATCCGTGAGTTGTTCCCGGCTCAGGGTACTCCGGCCGCAGACTGCGATCACGGGTACCCCGGCTTTTGCTGCCGCCCGGCTGACGCCCATCGGCGTCTTGCCCAGGAGGCTCTGTTCGTCCAGGCTGCCTTCGCCGGTGATCACCAGGTCGGCGCCCTTCAGCTTCTGTTCGAGTTCAGTGAATTCAAGTACGACGTCGATACCCGGCCGCCGCTCCGCCTTCAGTGCCGCGATGGCAATGTAGCCGACGCCGCCAGCAGCGCCTGCGCCTTCTGCTTTGGCGGCGTACTTGGCGTGTTGGCCGGTGGCTTCGGCGAGGACGTCGACGAAGTTTTGCAGGGCCTTATCCAGTTCGGTGACGTCGTCCGGCGTCGCGCCTTTTTGCGGACCGAAGATGGCTGGGGCTCCGCTGGCCCCCAAAAGGGGATTGTCGACGTCGGACGCCAACACGAACTCTGTTGCCTCGATCCGGACGTCGAAGTTGGAGAAGTCGATGCTGTCCAGCTGGGCGAGGGCCGCGCCGCCGCCGGGGAGTTCGTTGCCGTTGCCGTCGAGGAAGACGGCGCCGAGGCCCTGCAGGACTCCTGCGCCGGCGTCGGTGTTGGCGCTGCCGCCGACGCCAAGGATGATCTTGCGGCAGCCGAGGTCCAGCGCAGCGCGGATGAGTTCGCCCGTGCCGATGCTGGTGGCCGTCTTCGCGGTTTCGCTCGTGGGGCCTTCCGGGAGGAGGGCCAAACCGGAAGCGGCTGCCATTTCGATCACGGCTTCCGCGCCTCGGATGGCGAAGTCGGCCTTGACCGGTGCGCCGAGCGGGCCGGTGACCGTGGTGGTCCGGCGGGTGAAGCCGGAGCCGATGGCGGCGTCGATGGTTCCTTCGCCGCCGTCGGCCACCGGAATGCGTGTTGTCTCGATGCCGCTGGTGCCGAAGCCGGCGAGCAGACCTGTTGCCAGGTGCTCGGCGACCTCGGGCGCGGACAGCGAGCCCTTGAATTTGTCCGGGGCGATGACCACACGCATTCCGGTGCCTCCTTTACTGTTTCTCTTCAGCCGTGTGCGGCTGTTAGGCCTTGGCCAGGATCGCCGTGGGGGCGTCCGCAGCCGTTTCGGCCAGCTCTTCGAACTCGTTCACGCCGTTGATCTCAACGCCCATGGAGATGTTGGTGATCTTTTCCAGGATCACTTCAACCACCACGGGAACCTTGAACTCGCCCATGAGTGCCTTGGCCTTGTCGAAAGCGGCAGGCATATCGTTCGGGTTCTCAACGCGGATGGCCTTGCAGCCCAAGCCCTCGGCAACCTTGATGTGGTCAACGCCGTAGCCGTTGGTCTCCGGGCTGTTGATGTTCTCGAACGCCAGGGAAACGTTCTGCTCCATATTGAAGCCGCGCTGGCTCTGACGGATCAGGCCCAGGTAGCTGTTGTTCACCACAACGTGGATGTACGGCAGGTTGAACTGTGCGCCCACGGCCAGTTCCTCGATCATGAACTGGAAGTCGTAGTCACCAGACAGGGCCACAACGGTGGCGTCCGGGGTGCCACGAACCACGCCGAGTGCTGCCGGAGCGGTCCAGCCCAGCGGGCCGGCCTGGCCTGCGTTGATCCACTTGCGGGCACCGAAGACGTGCAGCATCTGCGCGCCGGCGATCTGCGACAGACCGATGGTGGACACGTAGGTGGTGTCGCGGCCGAAGGCCTTGTTCATCTCCTGGTACACGCGCTGCGGCTTGATGGGCACGTTGTCGAAGTTGGTCTTGCGGTGCAGCGAGCCCTTGCGCTCCTGGCACTCGGCAACCCAACCCGAGTAGTCCGGCAGGGTCTTTGCTGCCTGGCGTTCGCGGGCCAGCTCCAACAGACCGTCCAGCGCCGCGCCGGCGTCGGACGCGATGCCCAAGTCCGGCGAGAAAACGCGACCGATCTGGGTGGGCTCGATGTCGATGTGCACGAACTTACGGCCGGCCGTGTAGGTTTCCAGGCCGCCGGTGTGGCGGTTGGCCCAACGGTTACCGATGCCGATCACGAAGTCGCTCTGCAGGAAGGTCTCGTTGCCGTAGCGGTGCGAGGTCTGCAGGCCAACCATGCCGGCCATCAGCTGGTGGTCGTCCGGGATGGCGCCCCAGCCCATCAGCGTGGGGATGACGGGAACGTTCAGGATCTCGGCCAGTTCAACCAACTGGGCCGAAGCGCCGGCGTTGATGATGCCGCCACCGGCAACGATCAGTGGGTGCTGGGCTGCGGTCAGCATGTCCAGGGCCTTTTCCAGCTGCTTGCGGGAAGCCTTGGGCTTCTCCACGGGCAGGGGCTCGTAGGCGTCGATGTCGAACTCGATCTCGGCCATCTGAACGTCGATGGGCAGATCCAGCAGAACCGGGCCCGGACGGCCCGAACGCATTACCTGGAACGCCTTCTGGAACGCACCGGGAACCTGGCCCGGCTCCAGGATGGTCATGGCGAACTTGGTGACCGGCTTAGCGATGGACTCGATGTCCACAGCCTGGAAGTCTTCCTTGTGCAGCTTGGCAACGGGTGCCTGGCCGGTGATGCAGAGCATGGGGATCGAGTCAGCCTGCGCTGCGTACAGGCCGGTGATCATGTCCGTGCCGGCAGGGCCCGAGGTGCCGATGCAGATGCCGATGTTGCCATCAGCTGCGCGGCTGTAACCGTCGGCCATGTGGCTGGCGCCTTCAACGTGGCGGGCCAGCGTGTGGCGGATGCCGCCGTGGGCACGCATTGCCGAGTAGAAGGGGTTGATTGCTGCGCCTGGCAGGCCGAACGCCTCGGTGGCGCCTTCCTTTTCCAGGATGGCGACTGCCGCGTCAACGGTGCGCATCTTAGCCATGGTGTACTCCTTGAAATCTTGGGTTCGCCCCGCGTTGGGGGCGGAAAAAGGGTGTGGTGAGGGAGCCGCCGTCGTTATTTATGTACGACGGCGGGTTCCTTGCTTCTTGGTGCTGTCCGGCTTTAGCCGGGGTGCTTACTTGCGGCCGCTGAGCTGGAGGACCTGCTTGAAGAGGCCCGAGTGGTCGAGGCCGCCGTCGCCCTGGTTGACGGTTGCGGCGACGAGCTGCGCGACGACGGCGCCGAGCGGGACGGCGACGTTGGCTTCGCGGGCTGCGGAGGTGACGATGCCCAGGTCCTTGTGGTGGAGGGCGAGGCGGAAGCCGGGGTCGAAGTTGCGGTCGAGCATCTTCTGGCCCTTCTGGTCCAGAACCTTGGAGCCGGCCAGGCCGCCGCCGAGGACCTTCAGTGCTGCGTCGGTGTCTACGCCGTAGGCCTCGAGGAAGGCGATGGCCTCGCCGAGGACCTGGATGTTGACGGCCACGATCAGCTGGTTGGCTGCTTTGACGGTCTGGCCTGAGCCGGACGGGCCGACGTGGACGATGGTCTTGCCCACTGCGTTGAGGACTTCCTGGGCTGCCTCGAAGTCTGCTGCGTCGCCGCCGACCATGATGGACAGGACGGCGTCGATGGCGCCCTGTTCGCCACCGGACACGGGAGCGTCGAGGGGGCGGATGCCGGCTGCTACTGCTTCTTCGGAGAGGCGCTTGGCGACGTCCGGGCGGATGCTGGAAGCGTCGATCCAGAGGGTGCCCTTCTTCGCGTTGGCGAAGACGCCGTCCTTGCCCGTGACGACACCCTCAACATCGGGGGAGTCCGGGACCATGGTGATGACGACATCGGCGTCCTTGACTGCCTCGGCGATGCTGGTGGCGCCCTGGCCGCCTTCGGAGACGAGCTTGTCGATCTTGTCCTGGCTGCGGTTGAAACCGGTGACCGTGTGTCCGGCCTTGACGAGGTTGATGGCCATGGGCAGGCCCATGATTCCGAGTCCGATGACTGCAACGTTGCTCATTGTGGTTCTCTTTCTTGAAAGTCTGTGTGTGTCGGAAGTCTGAGTGCGTCTTTTAACTCGAGTGCGCTAACTCAGGTGTGCTTACCCAACTAGGTCGCACTTCGCGTCGTTCTCAGCGCTCATAGCGACCTGATCTGCGACCTAGTTGGGTTCGCGGTGCTTAGTTGGCGTTGGCGCGCTGGCGGATGGCCCAGCTGAATGCCGATTCCTGCGGTTCCTTGTACTCGAGGCCGATGTAGCCTTCGTAGCCGAGTTCGCGGCTGCGGGCGATCCACTCGCCGAGGGGGAGGTTACCGGTGCCGGGGGCGCCGCGGCCGGGATTGTCGGCGATCTGGATGTGGCCGAAGTCCTTGGCGTGGTTCTCGATGACGGATTCGACGTCGTCGCCGTTGACTGCCAGGTGGTAGAAGTCGGCGAGGAGCTTGACGTTCTGTGCGCCGGATTCAGCCTTGACGCGGGCGATGACCTTCAGTGCGTCTTCAGCCGTGAGGAGCGGGTACTTGGGTGCGCCGCTCACCGGCTCGAGGAGGACAATTCCGCCAATACGTGCGACGCCGGCCGCTGCGGTTGCGAGGTTCTCGGCACCGATGGCGTCCTGCTTCTCGGGCGATTCGCCCTCGATGCGGTTGCCGTAGAGGGCGTTGAAGGCCTTGCAGCCGAGGCGCTCACCGATGCCGGCGACAACGTCGATGTTGTCCTGGAATTCGGTGGAGCGTGCAGGCCAGGAGACCAGGCCGCGGTCGCCGCCAGGCATGTTGCCTGCGTTGAAATTCAGGCCCGTGAGCTGAACGCCGGCGTCCTTGATGGCTGTTTCAAACTCGTTGATTTGTGCGTCGGTGGGGACGGAGGTTTCGAAGGGCCACCAGAACTCGACGGCGTCAAAACCTGCTGCCTTCGCGGCTGCGGGGCGCTCGAGCAAGGGCAGCTCCGTCAGGAGGATGGAGCAGTTCACTGTGTACGTCATCGTAGGTCCTTCCGAGGAGGGGCTTTGATCTATCTTCCTCTGTGCTTCGTCTTGGCCTCGGTGCTCGGCTTTAGTTTCCGCTTTGTGGAATTTAGATTCTGCTTTATGAAAAGTTTAGGGAAGGTGGGGTTGTGAGTCAAGGGGCGAGGGTTTGGGATACCAAAGCCTTACCTGCGCGCAGCCCGCGTGGAGTCCAACTTGCGATCTGTGGCTTACTATCACACTTTCGGGAATGCCTAGTCGACGACGGTGGCCTGGGCACCTGGCACCCCGGCATCCTGGAACGCCTACCCTGCTCACCTCGCCGGTTCGGCAAGGAGGTTTTGGGTGTATCGACGCGCCGGGCTTGGCTTCATTCGGGCGGTCGTGTCGGCCGCTTTCGACCCGGCCGCTCTCGGCATTTCTCCGGACCAACATACGGATGGTCAGTTCCCAAATGCCGGCCGGCTAGGAGCTGCGGGATGCCATTTTCTGCCCTCGTGGTTTGGAGTATGGTGTGCGCCCAAATGGCCGAAACACGACTCGTACCTGTGCATTTGAGGGCGGGACGTAGCGTGTCTGCCAGAACCCAGGGATTCGAATGCGGCTGACGGTGAAGACCAGGCAGGCGAAGGACAACAAGATGGACCTGCAGGTAGTGGAGCTTCCCGAACTCGATGTCCAAGCTAAGAAGCTGAGGGAGGTTTCAGACGTGGTCAAGGACGCTGCTGCGGCTCTGACGAGACGTTCTAGGGAGGAGTTCGACGTAGAACTCGGCTACTGAACTTGGGCGGGCTCAACCGTCGAGGTGGGTTGGCCCAGAGCGAACGCGGCGAAGGCCCGAGGCAGCCTCGGGTGGCAGACCTTGAAGGATCACTCCCAAGCCGTTCGAGGCTCGGCAATGTGCACTGTTCAAAGAAAGCTTGGACGAGGCCGCCCATGTGCTCGGAGTCAAGAATTCATCACTGACTCGCGGGCTTAGCAGTAAGACGTCTCGATGCGGCCATACCATCCGTGGCGCCGGCCCAGAGCTGATCAGTTCATTCCGATCCCTTTCGTGAAGGGACGGGCACTCAAGCTCTCTCGCGATACTCTTCCCGAGACTTGTCGAAGTAGTCATCATCCAGCGAAGCAAGGAAACTGACGGCATCACCCGACCACACGTAGCTTGCTGCGTTGCTGTGCTTCCACGCGTACTTCGATTCGTTTTTCAGGTCTTCTTTCCAGCAAACAACCTGATAGTCATAGGTGTTCAATTCACGGCCGAGTCGTCGCTCGTTGACCTTTTTGAGCAGCTCTTTCATGCTGTAGGGATGAGTCTTGTTCGGGTCGGTTTTCCGGACCACCACTTGACCATCGCCGGTCGGAGAGATGGCTACAACGAGGTCCGCGCTCGTCAGTTTCTTCACTGACTGCATGTTGATGTCGTAGATCGTGGCTACGCGTGCCACGTCACTTCCAGCTGCTTCCGCCGCGTCCATGTAGCCTCGGAGGGCGTCTATGAATTGCTGCACTTCTGTAACCATCGTTGCGTTGCTGTCCGTGCGCATGAATCTCACCGCATCTGCCGGAGCCGTCGCCCCGAGCGGCAAGAGCTGCCATGTCATGGAATCAGCAAGGTCCTTATTGAATTTTGCAAGCATGAAGTCACGGTAATTAAGGACGTTTTGTTGTAGAAATGGGTAGATAATCGCGCCCAAACCTTGAGCATTGTACAGATGGATGGCGCGGTCGCGGTACTCGGAGAGCGCCTTCACATTTGCCACTATGGCTGGCCCATCAATTTTCACAGGCCAAAGGTTTTGCGCCGACACACGTCCCAAGCAATCGTCGAGGGTGAGGGATCTGTACTGCTCGCCGCGTTTCTTCGGATAGAAGATGGATTTGTTATTCTTTCGCAGGGTTGCTTTCAGTGCGAGCTCCCAAGCATTGACCACAAGCATGACGGTGACCTCGTCTCTATAGGTCATACGCGGTTTGTTGTAGACCTCGACGGCGCCCAGAATGGCGGATAGGGAGTTATCTACTAATCGCCTCATCGACACGTACGGTGCACCCATTCCTGCCTCCCTTCATCATCCAACGCTGGATGATCTCCTGCGCAGTCTCAGGCTACCTGCCATCCAGGCGGAAGCTTAACTCTTCGCGTCGCAGTGGCGTTACGCAGCGACTCTGCGGGGGACAGGACTGAACGAAGCAATTGCATGTGGCCTTGCGACAATCAGTCGGGTCCCCGGTGTGAGCTATTCGAACTTGCCCAGTCCGAGGTACGTGCGCACGGTAGTTTCGTGCCCGCTGCCAGGACGGTAGTACACCCTTTTGTGTGACTGCGCTATCTGTCCATGATTTATCGCCAGCACTTCCTCTTTATCCGCTGAGTGGACGGAAAATACGGGATCTTGCGCGCTTCGCGGATAGACAATGGCAGAATATTTTGGGCTAAGCGGCATGATGAGTGCTTTTGCCTCAAACAGAGGAGGGCGGCGCCTGGGGTTCATTCCGCGGTCTATGCCTACAGCTGGGCAGTCCCCCAAAAGATACTCGGTTCCTGCTGAAGCTGACCTGATGGACAAGCTGTAACTGGACAGTTGCTGCCTGGTGCGGGCGAAGGCTGACTCAACGAACTCTTGGAAGGGTGAGCCCGCGGCTTCCTCGTGTTGAACCGGCTCCAGAACGGCTTCCGACATGCTTTCAAGCACCGAAGTTGCTAGCTCGAGGTTGAGCATTGGGTATCGAACAGCGGCGAGCTTGAGCTGCATCTCACGGTTGGCTCTGGTTTCACGTTCAATTTTCTCGTACGAGTCGTTATGGATACGTTTAGTCTCCAGACTCCGAGCAAAATGCAGGGCAATAAAGTCCGTGACAGACGTCTTCCGTGGTCCGACGTCTTCAGGCCTCCCCTCGGCTAAGGTCTTGCAGACATCGCCCATCGGCCCCTCTACCTCTTGCCACAGCTTCTCCATCCACTCGCCCTTATGCTTGAACATGTGCCACTCGAACCCCATGGATTTCGACGGCTTCGGGTCAAATGTCCGGCCGTCCGTGACACCTATTTGGCAGATCCCTTCCTTCCTGCCTGACGTCCAGCAAAACTGTTTTAGAAGAACCTGCGAGACATAGTGGTGTCTCTTTGGTGCAGGTCTAGTGGGCTTGGGTTTGCTCTTCATGGTTCTGATTGTCACAAAGTTGCCGTCGGAGTGGGGTTCGGCAGGGCAGGTCGGGGCGGACACCTGGACGAATAGTGTTTTCCTGAGCGCAAGCAGTGAATAATCGGACTCATGCAAATTTCCTGCATCTTCTGCGGTGTGACGGGTCCCCTGACCCGAGAACATGTATTTGGTCAGTGGGTCAGCAAGACCGGTTTGGATCTCCGTCCCGTCCAGCATCGAGCTGGCCCGAATAACGGTCTACGTCGGGATCTGGGGAAACAGCCTCCTTACCGGCTGAAGGTGAAGAACGTTTGTGCCACCTGCAACAACGGCTGGATGAGCAAACTTGAAGATGCTGCTCAGCGCGTTCTTACTCCATTCATCCTTGGTAAATCGGGAACGATTGAACGGGACGAGCAGCATCTCGTAGCGATGTGGGCTCAAAAAACCGCTCTCACCGCGATGCTTCTCTCCAGTGAGGAGCAGCGAGAAAGAGGTTATGGCCTTTCGAAGGCCGAGTATAGGGCGCTGTACGAAAGTCAGCAGAGGAAGCAACCTCTTGGAGGAAGCCGCCTCTGGATTGGTCGTTACCAAGGGGAAGCGGGCTTTTGGGCGATTCGCGTCATGCCCTTCACATTGCGTGCGGCTCGTAGGCCTGAGCCGGATTTGCCCGTAGGATACACGCTAACGATCGTGCTCGGTGAACTCGTCGTGCACGGGGCGCGCTTTGTTTCCTCGGATTCTGAGATCGACGTGACGATGGACCTAGGGATGCCCCAGCTGTGGCCCTCTCGGACGCCCGTGCGGTGGCCGGAAGGTGCTCCCTGCAATGACGATGAGTTTCCCGGGTTCTCGACTGGAAAGATGTTGCGATCCGCAAATGAACATTTCGAGCTGAAAGCCTGGACTCGCGCTGCCGAGCTGCCGCAGAGCTCCGTCGTGGGGGACAAGGTCGGAGTCCCGGCTCTGTGTAGAAAACACGTGTTGTATTACCCAATTGCTCTCCTGCGGGAGGTTTCGCGAGGAAGATTTTACGCATTCACGACGGCTTGCGAGTGCCCCGTGGCCTACTTGCTCCAAACAGAAGCCGACGGGACCCATTGCAAAGCAGCAGGATCAGCAGAGGGCATCTCCAAGATGTACGAGGACCTTGTTGGTGACGAAGTCATCATTCCAGGCGACAAGGGCGATTTCTATTGCAAGAGACTGCCTGCCGAAGCAACGACTGTAGAATCCTACGTGCATGCCTAGGGAGGAACAAACCCGGGTATTAGACCTTATTGAAGCCGTCACGGGAGACATCCTGCAGCGGGAAGTTTGCCCTGACTGGCTGCAGAGGCCGGGCCTAGCTGAGTGCCGGCAGGAGTGGGATTCGGTTCGAGCGATCTATGGAGCACTTACAGGGCTTGTCCTCCCCGAAGTAATGCCGCCTCGAGAATGGCGAAGTCTGGATGCCCTCTGGAAGGACTCATCGGGGAACCAGCGAATTATTGAGTACGATGAAGAGCAACACTTCAATCGCTACCGAAAGACGACACTTCAAAACTATCCAGAGTCGGTGTCCGTTTCTTTCGACAGAAGCCTTTGGGAGAAGCGGTGTCTGACGCACGAAGTGATCAGAGGTGGAAATTTCAGCAAACCAAGGCCACCACTTTTCCCCATGAACGGGGGACGAAACTATCAGCGGGCCTTTCGAGACATGCTGGCCGATGTCATCCCGACGACCAGAGGCTGGAAACCAACGATCCGCATCGCACACTTGAGGTCGTCACGTGGTTGGGGTCCTTGGATGCTGAGATGCAAATGAGGCGTCTTCTTGAAGGCAAGGTTGGTTGAGGCATTCGTCTGTTGCGCCAAGGGCCGCTGCTCCGGCTGGAGATGAAGTCAGTCAAGTGGGGACCGCTTTACAACCGATACAAGGACGACGCCCGCGATCCAATCGAGCTTGAGACTCAGGTCGCTGCCCAGATGGCTGATCCCGATGTTACTAATCGTCGAGGTATTTACGAGTAACTGCTTGGCGGTAAGACTGAAACGAAGCTCTTGGCCGTGCGTGTGTTTGACAATAAGACCAAGCGCTCCGCGTACGCGAAACAAACTAAAACGGCCGCATATAAAGGTGTCTCGAACTGCCCGCTGTGTGCGGACGGCGGAAACAACATGGCCATTAGCATCTACGAATTGAGCTTGGAGTCAGCGTCATGCCGCCGTCCGGTCCTACCGGATCAACCAGACCAATTATGTCTAAGTGTGAGGGACCGGCTATTCTCTGGAAAAGTGCCGTCCGGACGGCGTAAAGACGTTCATTCCAGGGATCCATTCACCCACTAACCGTGAAGAGTCGCTGCACATGAACAGTTCGTTCGGAATGCATGCTAGGGAAACTAGCAACCGGACGTGGCGCGTGATCCGACTGGAGGTGCGGGGAAATATACGCAAATTGCACCGTGCTCGCAGCGGGACAGGCATCCATTCGAGTACATTGTCGACTGAACGACTGGCCCGAGGAGTTCGGTCTACCGGCTGAATCCTATCGTGGCCTTGGCAACCATCCCAGGCCTTGGCGGTTTCAGTCGCGACACTGCTGGGGAAGCCTTGGACGCGGCGGTTGTGCGGACCGTTCCTCGAACTCATCGAGAGAAGGCTGCACCCATTCTGCCTGAGTGTCAAATGTGAAAATTCAGTTCTCGAAGATATGCAATTACCGTTTGCTGAAACTCACCTTGTACAGCATCTATACGAATTGCTGCCGCTAGGGTGGAGCGCAGCGGTTCTGTGCTCGCATGCCATCGATCATACAGATCACGAACGTTGTTCATGCGTTCAGCGCGTGATACTAGTAAGGGAGGGCGATTTAGGTCAAGCTTTCGGATCGATATCTCACCACGCACGTTTCCCGCAGCCCAATCGATAAGCGGACCACGATGTCGTATAAAGGTAGGCAAGTCGTCAGTATATGGATTTAGTATTGGTGCGCTTTCCTCATAAAAATCCCCTTTTCGATTATTGCAAATCCCGCAGGCTGTCGTCAGGTTTGACCACGAGTGCGCAAGCTGGGGAAAGGCGGCCTTGGGTAAGATGTGTTCCACGTGTGGAAACGACACATCAACAATCTTCGCTTCGCAATATGCGCACTTGTAGTCGGTTTCTTCGTGGAGCGCATCCTTGATGCTCGGATGTCGCCACTTCTCACATTTGGATCGTTCCTCTTTGGGAGCTGCCACGTACGCCTGTGTCCATGCTGCCTCATTGTTCTGTAGGACCGCAGGTGCAGGGCCCTTCTCAAGCTTGCGCACTATTGCCGCCCCTCGTGGTGGGAATCCACTATGCGCACAACTGTTTCGGGAAAGTCGGACTCCAGGCCAATCGCTGAGAGTTCATTTCTGAGTATATTCATACTTTCAGCACTCAACGATCCCTGAAGATGACGATTTATGATTTCAGATAGTTTATCCTCGGCCCAAATTGGTAGAGTGCTTGAAAGCCCAAGGACCCTCCGAAGAGTATCATCAGCACCTGAGGATTTGTTGGCGTAATCCAGTGCGCGCGAATGAACTTGTCCGTCGATATTAAAGTCAAGGACATAAACATATGATTCTGGGGTTGCAGTGACAACAAAGGGGCTATGGGTTGCAACAACAAACTGGGCCCTAGGAAAAGCTTCTAGTAAGCTGGGAAGCAACTCGCGTTGGAGGCTCGGATGTAAGTGATTCTCGGGTTCATCAAGGACCACAGTGAATTTATCTGTATTGCGCGAGCGGAGAAAAATCTGCCATGCCATTTCCAATACAGCTGACACGCCGCCAGAGGCGTCATCAAGCACAAAGTCACCAGTGGCCGTCTCGACTATTATGTCAGGAACTCTAACTCGCAGCCGTTTGAATCTAAGAGACTTCGGCAGTACGAATGATAAGATTTCTTGAAACCCGTCCCAGATGGCTGCCGCTTCAGGGTTATAATCGATGGAAAGATTTCCGGGTGATCCAAACAATGCCGCCGCCATAAGCGCCTCTTTAAGTGCCATTCGAGGCGGGCGCCCGGTCCACGATCCTGCCCATGCTGCGCGCATCTCTTCAGTGAATCGTTCGAACATTTGCTCGGCGTCGGTGAAGATGGTGGGAATAGAAGGAACACTTATGTAATTACCATTCGAAATTCTATGCGAATTGAGGAATACGCCCTGGACGACTTGTTGTCCGGGTAGATATAGGTCATACTCTTGTCGACCATTAGCGTCTGAAATCGGCACGGAAATTTCTGTGCGCCCACCGTCGCCGTAGGTCAGCATGCCAATTTGGGCCCAACGATTTCCCGATTCACGCATCCTCCGCATTCGGCGTGGGCCCAAGATAGACCATGAGTTACGATCCTTTGGGCTCCGGACTGGTGCAGACGAGTATTGGCGGTTCCAGTTCAGGTGACGTGCCAGGATTCCAAGGAGCGTGCTCTTTCCGCTGGCATTAGCTCCGGTTAGGATTGTTAATCTTGAATGGAAGTTAATTGAGATATGACCGAACTGACGCCAATCCGCTAATTCAAGTTCGCGGAAACCACTATTGTTATTCATCAGTCCTCAGTGTTCAGGTTGAAATATTCTGTCTGCTGGAGTTCGTGTCTCCCGGGGTTCCGGTTCGGCGTCGCGACTTTCATTCCAGCAGAAGTACAATACAGGAATTGTAATCCGGCTGCGCTGTGGTTGCTGTACTTACTGCCCTTTCATATTTGACCACATGCTAGCTCAGCCAACGCAGCTTGTTGGTGGTCGTCCTGCTGTTTCCCGCGGCACTCTCTGTCACCCACTCAACCGGGAGATTTATGGAGGACCCAGAGGGGGTCGCTGCTCACCTGATGCGAGGCCGGGTGTGGGCGCCTCAAAGCGGCAGTCGGGGTTCATATCCCGAGGCTTGTGGGGCGCCATGAGTGCAGGAACATCTTTAGTGCAGCCCACGCGAGCGCGTTATTCTTAGCGAACCTCCATGGCTGCTATCGACCGCAATCCAGGACGCACTGATGTCGGCGCGCACAGCCAACTTCCTGCCCAGACAGGTCTCGCGTCTGCCAACCCAGAGAGTGTGCCGAGGGAATTGGTAGTTGAGGCGGCACTCTGATTGCGTTGCCCGTCGGAGCGGTACAGCCCAACGGCATGATTGCCGCGTCAGGTTGCGGCATAAGATGCTGGTTGCCCCGACGGTTCCTTGCCATTAGGTAGATCAACTGTTCAAAAGGCTGTGATCATCGGTCAAGGATCGCTGCGGTTCGGCTGGTGAACAACGCAGGCTGCGGACTGAATTACGGTCGCGGGAGGCGTGGTCGCAGCCCTTGGGGGAGCGCTGACTGCTGAAGAGTGCTGGGGTAGGCATAATGTCCGCCCGAGGCACGGCTCGTTGGGAATCTGCGACTAGGCTGAGGAGCGCCAATGCGTATGAAGGGTGCCGAGTAAGTCACTGGGGTTGCTCGAGGAAGGACAAGCGAATGGGTCGAGTGACAGTTCGGGACGTCGCCAGGACTGCGGGTGTTTCCGTGGGGACCGTGTCGCGGGTCTTGAACGGGAGCCCGGCTGTCAGTGCGTCGGCCAAGGAGAAGGTCAACGCTGCCATCAAGGAGCTGAGTTACCGGCCTCTTGCCTCGGCGCGAGACCTAAGAAGGGACCGCACCATGCGTGTCCTCGCCCTCGCCAAGAACCTGGATTCCCTCGTTATCAGCGAAGTCTTCCGAGGCGTAGGAGACGCAGCAGCGGACAACGGCTACGTCAGCCTGATCGCAGCCACCGACGGAGACCGTGACCGCGAACAGCAACTCGTAGACATGCTGCGAAATGGCTCAGTGGACGGGCTGGTCATCTTCTCGCCAACCATGCCGGACGAGGACGTCAACACCGTCGCCGAGCAACTGAGCGTCATCCAGGTCTGTGAAATCGTCGATGCCGCGGCCGCCTTCGGGGTGTCCATCGATGACCGCCAGGCAGGCTACGACATCACCAAACACTTGATCGATACAGGCGCAAAGAAGCTGGCCATGCTCGCCCACAGAGGTGCCCGCTCGGGTCGGCTCAGGGAAGAAGGATTCCGCCAAGCGCTCAAGGAGGAAGGCTTGGCACCGGACCGGGTCCTCCTGGGCGAAGGCAACTTCGGTTTCCACGCCGGCCGTAATCTCACCAAGAAACTACTGGAAGCCAAAGACCTACCGGATGCAGTCTTTTGCGGGACCGACGTCGTCGCCGCCGGGTGCGTCCGAGAGCTCACCGACGCCGGCCTCAGGGTTCCTCAGGATGTCGCCGTGGCAGGCTTCGACGACTCCGCCCAAGCAGAAATGTGCGTGCCGGAACTGACCACGGTACGTCAGCCGGCCTACGAGATGGGCCGAGCGGCCTTTGCTGAACTCTTGGAGCGGATGACTGTCGAGGGCGCGCACCGTAAGGGGCGGACCTTCTTCCCGCACCAACTCGTCATCAGAGACTCCACCAAATAAAAAGGGTTGACAGTCCGGAGCAACCACTGCAAAACTACTTTGGAATCGATTCCACGGGCCGCAAGGCCCTTTTCAATAGCAATATTTGGAATCGATTCCACAACTCAACCAAAGCACCCGGCAATGAAGCCAGGCCCAAGACGCGGGACACCTGAAGCGCGGAACTAGGCCACCCATCCCCACAGTCACCAAAGGAGCCACTTGTGGACTTGAACCGACCTGCTCTCCCGCTCCAGAAGAAACCCGGCAAAGCCCTCGCCGCGACCGCCATAGCCGCAGCCTTCCTCCTCAGCGCGTGCGGCGGGGGAGCAGCCCCGCAAGGTGCGGAACAAGCGGCAGCTGCCGATCCGTCGTCGGGCGCTAGTGCCAGCGGTGCCGTGAACATCTGCGGCGTCAAGGACGCAAGCGGCATTTACAAGGGCACGGCGGAAGCGTTCACCAAGGCGAACGGCAAGGTCACGGCCAAGTACACGGAGATCGGCGCCACCACGGACGAAGCCCGCACGCAGATCGTGCAGCGGCTCGAAGGCAAGTCCACCGAGTGCGACATCTTCCTCTCGGACGTCATCTGGACGTCGGAGTTCGCTTCCCAGGGCTGGCTGCTGGACCAGACCAAGCTGGTGGAAGCCAACAAGGACCGGCTCATCCCCTCCACTGTGGAAACCACCAAGTACCAGGACAAGTACTGGGCCTCGCCCTTCTTCACCAACGCCGGCCTGATCTACTACCAGAAGGACAAGGTAGCCAAGCCGGAGACCTGGCAGCAGCTCTACGCTGAGGCAGCCAAGGCTCCGGGCAACGGGTTCGTCTACCAGGGCAAGCAGTACGAGGGCCTCACGGTGAACTTCCTCGAGATGCTCTACAGTGCGGGCGGCGAAGTCCTGGATGACCAGGGCAACGTCAAGATCGACTCCCAGGAAACCCGCGACGTCCTCAACTTCATGACCGACGGGCTCAAGAACGGTTCAGCCGACCGCGCCGTCCTCACCTACAACGAGGACCCGGCCCGCTTGGCCTACGAGTCCGGCAACTTCGGATACCAGCGCAACTGGCCGCACGTGTACCGCCTGCTGAACGCGACCCCGCTCGAGGAAAGCTTCGGTGTCGCGCCGCTGCCGGCATGGGAAGGCGGCAAGGCTTCGGGTGTGCTCGGCGGCTGGAACCTCGCGATCTCGGCACACTCCACCAACCAGGCAGGGGCTGTCGCGTTCATCGATTTCGCCACGACGCCGGACTGGCAGAAGCACGTGGCCATGGACTACTCGCAGGCCCCGGTCAATGAAGCCGCCTACTCGGACCCGGCGGTGCTCCAGAAGATGCCGTTCGCAACCGAACTCCTGGCCTCGGTGAAGGGTGCCAAGCCGCGCCCGATCTCGCCGGTCTACCCGCAGATCTCGCAGGCCATCTACAAGAACGTCTACGCCGTGCTCTCCGGAACCGCCTCCACCGAGGACGCCGTGAAGAAGATGGCCGACGAAATCACCACCGCCAAGGCGAGCTTCTAAGTCATGGTCACCAAAACAATCCTGCCAAGCCGCACAAGCGGCCGCGACCAAGCCGAACGCCGCCTCGCCTTCCGCATGACCGCGCCGTCGCTGATCCTCATGGCGCTGGTCGCGGCGGTCCCGATCGGCTACGCACTCTGGCTCTCCCTGAACCAGTACAGCGTCCGTACCGCTGGCCTCTCCCGCTTCGTCGGCCTGGAAAACTACATCAACGCCCTCGCAAGCCAAGAGTGGTGGGCCGCCTTCGGCCAGACGTTCCTCTTCGCTGGCCTCTCGGTCAGCCTGGAGTTGGTCCTCGGCACGGCCATGGCGCTGCTGCTCAACCTAGCGTTCAAGGGCCGCGCGGTCCTGCGCACCGTGGTGCTGCTCCCGTACGCGATCATCACGGTGGTCAGCGCCATCACGTGGCAAACGATGTTCCAGCCAAACCTCGGTTTGGTCACCAACGTCCTCTCCGCGCTGGGACTGCCGGGCGGCGACGTCGTATGGCTGGGTGAGCACGGTTACGCGATGGCCGTGATCGTCATGGCCGACGTCTGGAAAACCACCCCGTTCGCAGCACTCATCATCCTGGCCGGCCTGCAGGTTATCTCCGCCGAAACGTACGAGGCCGCCGAGCTCGATGGCGCCAGCAAGTGGCAGACCTTCCTCCACATCACGCTGCCGCTGCTCCGTCCGGCAATCGTCCTCGCGGCAATCTTCCGCACCATGGACGCCCTCCGCGTCTTCGACCTCCCGTTCGTCCTCACTCGCGGCGCCAACGGCACCGAATCGATGTCCATGCTGGCTTACGGCGAACTCCGCGAAAACCGGCTGGTGGGCGAAGGCTCGGCCCTCTCCATCCTGACCTTCCTCACCGTCATGGTGGTCTCGGTCATCTACATCCGCTTCGGCGGCGGCAACATCCGCGACGTCGCGAAGGAGGAACAATGAGCACGCTGACTGCAGAACGCACGACGGCGGCACCCGCCACCGGGGCCAGGGCACCGAAGCGCCGCTTGCGTGGGGAAGCGAAGCTCCATCCCTTGGTATGGGTGTTCGTGGTGGCCGTTATGGGCTTTTCCCTCATCCCGTTTTACTGGCTGGTCAACACCTCCCTGAAGAAGGGCGCGAGCCTGTCCAAGGGTGAGCTCTTCCCGAGCCAGCCGACCCTGGAGAACTATCTCGTGGTCTTCCAGAACCCCGAGTTCCTCCTGGCGTTGCGCAATTCGGTGATTATCGCCGTCGTCACGACTACGGTGGCGCTGGTGTTCGCGTCCTTTGCCGCCTATGCGCTGGCCCGGCTGAAGATGCGCCGCAAGGCGATGATCCTGACGCTCATCCTCTCGGTCACAACGTTCCCGGCCATCGCGATCGCGGCTCCGATGTTTTCCATCTGGCGCGAAATCGGGCTGTACGACACGTTGCTTGGCCTCATCATCCCGAAGCTGACGTTCGCGTTGCCTCTGGCGATCTACACGCTGACGTCGTTCTTCAAGGAGATCCCGCGGGAGCTCGAGGAATCCGCGTATATGGACGGTGCCACGCCGTTCACCGCGTTCCGCAAGGTCATCCTGCCCCTCGCCGTACCGGGCCTGGCAACCACGGCGATCCTCGTCTTCATTTCGGTCTGGAACGAATTCCTCCTGGCCGTCACGCTGACCACCTCGCCGGAAGCCCGCCCGGTGCCGGTCGCGATTGCGTTCTTCAGCGGCACCAGCGAGTTCGACCAACCCCTCGGCACCATCAGCGCCGCCTCCGTGATCATCACGGTCCCGCTCGTGATCCTGGTGCTCGTGTGCCAGAAGCGCATCGTGTCCGGGATGACCGCCGGCGCGGTCAAAGGCTAACCCCAAACCAAACAAAAACCCCAGAAAAGAAAAAGGAACAAAGTGAGCATTCAGCAGCAGGCCCCATCCGCAACCCTCAAGGTGGGAGTTGTGGGCATCGGTTGGGCCGGCCAGCAGCACCTCAAGGCGTACAGCAACATTGACGGCGTCGAAATTGTCGCCGTCGCGGGCATGGAGCCGGAACTCCTTGCCCAGCTGAAGGACGAGTACAACATTCCGCACGCGTTGCCCCGCTGGGAAGACATGATCGAGCTCGAAGACCTCGACGCCGTCAGCATCGCCGTGCCCACCTTCCTGCACGCGCCCATCGCCATCGCTTCGCTTGAGCGTGGGCTGCATGTGCTGAGCGAGAAGCCGATCGCACGTAACGCCGTCGAAGGTCAGCAGATGGTGGACGCCGCCCGCAAGGCCGGGCGTGTGTTGGACGTAGCGTTCAATCACCGCCGCCGCGGCGACATCCAGGCGCTCAAGAAAGTGATCGACGACGGGACCCTCGGCCGTCCGTACTACGCCAAGGCGTCGTGGCTGCGCCGCCAGGGGATTCCGATGCTGGGCAGCTGGTTCACCAACCCTGCGCTCGCCGGCGGTGGTCCGCTCGCCGACATCGGCGTGCACGTCCTGGACTACGCGCTGCACCTGCTGGGCGAGCCGAAGGTCTTGGCAGTTTCGGCCTCGACCCATTCGGAGCTCGGCCCGCGCGGCCTCGGCGGCAACGCACGGTACACGGCGTCGAACTCCAGCCACAAGTTCGAAGTGGAAGACTTCGCCTCCGCGTTCATCCGCTTGGAAGGCGGCGGAACCTTGATCCTCGAAGCGGGCTGGGCCAGCTACCGTGACGAGCGGGACCTGATGGACTTCACCGTTTACGGGACCGACGGCGGAGCGGACCTGCGCTCAATCGGCGCCTCGGAGAACCCCGTCGCCGATGTGCACATCTTCACCGAGAAGGACGGCGAGAATGCCGACTTCGAGGTGGTGGCCGAACCTGGAAAGGCGCACCAGGCCGTCGTCGACGATTTTGTTGCTGCCGTGCGCGGCGGCGAGACCGTGTGGGGAAGCCACGACGGATCGCTTGCCCTCAGCCGCGCGCTGGTGCTCGATGCCTGCTACAAATCCGCCCTGGAACAACGCGAAGTGAGCCTCTGACATGACCGAGTCCAAGTTGAAAATTGTTGTCTGGAACGAAGGCGTCCACGAGGCGCGCAACGAGCCCGCCACCATCGGCGAGATGTACCCCGAAGGGATCCACGGTGCCATCGCCGCAGGGTTGCGCGGGTTCTACCCGGACTCCGAGATCGCTACAGCTACGTTGGCTGATCCGGAGCATGGGCTGTCCGAGGAGGTCCTTGCGCAGACTGACGTGTTGCTGTGGTGGGGACACATTGCCCATGAGGAAGTCGCCGATGAAGTTGTTGAGCGCGTGCAGCGGCATGTGCTCGGCGGCATGGGGTTGGTGGTTCTCCACTCCGGGCACTTCGCCAAGATCTTCACTCGATTGCTGGGGACCACGTGCTCGCTTAAGTGGCGCAATGAGGGTGAACGGGAGCTGGTGTGGACCGTGAAGCCGTCGCACCCGATTGCGGCCGGCATTGAAAGCCCCATCGTGATTCCGCAGCAGGAAATGTACGGGGAACTGTTCGACATCCCTGAGCCCGACGACCTGATCTTCATCAGCTCGTTCACCGGGGGAGAGGTGTTCCGCTCCGGCGTGACGTTCTCGCGCGGCAAGGGCCGGATCTTCTACTTCAGCCCCGGCGATCAGGAATACCCCGTGTACCACCAGCCGCAGATTCAGAAGGTTATCGCCAACGGCGTGGGCTGGGTGGCGCAGCCGGGTGTGTTCCGCGAGGCGCCCGAGGTTTCCAACCCTGCGCGTGGTTGGTTCGAGGCTTAGCAATGAGTGCTTCTCTTCCTTCTGGCGGGCCCTCGGCTACCGGACGTCCCCTGGGTGTGGCCGCTATCGGCTACGCGTTCATGGGGAAAGCCCACTCGAACGCGTGGCGGAATGTGGCCAGCTTCTTCGATGTCCCGGCCTTCGAACAGCGTGTGCTGGTTGGCCGGGACGCGGTTGAGGTCGCTTTCGCTGCTGGTAAATATGGATGGGCCGAGTCAGCCACTGACTGGCGCTCGGTGATTTCGCGGGACGACATCGACATCGTGGACATCTGCGCTCCGGGTTGGATGCACGCGGAGATCGCCATTGCAGCGCTGGAAGCCGGGAAGCATGTGCTCGTGGAGAAGCCGCTCGCGAACACTTTGGGTGAGGCGGAGTTGATGGCTTCTGCGGCTGCTTCTGCTCGGGAGCAGGGCGTGCAGTCGATGGTCGGGTTCAACTACCGGCGCGTCCCGGCGCTCGCCTTGGCCCGGGAGCTGATTGCCGAAGGTCGTCTCGGAACGGTCCGGCACGTCCGTGCCGCCTACCTGCAGGACTGGCTTTCCGACGTCGAAACCCCCATGAGCTGGCGGCTCCGGAAGGAGACCGCCCGCTCTGGGGCCCTGGGCGACATCGCCTCCCACGCCATTGACCAGGTCCAGCACCTCACCGGGCAGACCGTCACCGAAGTGACCGGGACGCTGCGGACTTTTGTAGCCGAACGGCCCGGTCCGTCGGGCCTTGAGAAAGTGACAGTGGACGACGCCGCGTGGGCCACTTTGGGGCTGACCGGCGGCGTGAGCGCCTCGGTGGAAGCGTCACGGGTGGCTACCGGGCAGAAGAACTCGTTGAAGATTGAGATCTACGGGTCTTTGGGTTCGCTGACGTTTGATCTGGAGAACTTGAACGAGCTCGGCTTTCTGGACGCTACGCTGCCTGTGCGGGAGCAGGGGTTCCGGCGGATCCTCGTGAATGAGCCGGAGCACCCGTACGCTGCGGCGTGGTGGCCGCAGGGGCACATCATTGGCTGGGAACACACGTTCACGCACCAGCTCCGGGACTTCCTGTGCGCCATCCGCTCCGGTGAGGCGCAGTCGCCGTCGTTCGATGACGGGCTGCAGGTCCAGCGGGTGCTGGCCGCCGTCGAAGAGTCGGCAAGGAACAGGAGCGTGGTGATGGGGGTTTCTGTTGCCGCCGGTACTACGCAGGACCAGCTCACCTTCGCGGCTTCAACATAATTGTGCAAAGCTGCTTTGCACTCTTGGCTGTGCCAATCCCGAGTCGTGCAAACGGCCCTTATGCAGAGGAGATTGCTTCACCGGAATCGTCAATTATATGCGTTAGCCAAACATGGCTTGAAATACCACGTTCCCCAAGACGCCGAGGGCCACAGCCGCCAAGGCAGATCCGATAACACCAAGGGCAGCGGACAGGCCAGATCGCTTCCCAGCCTTCACGATCTCGAATGCGGGAATGAGTCGCTGAGTTAGGGCCACGGCACCGAAAGTAGCGAATGCGTCGACTACGCCATAAAAGCTCAGCAAGCTGTATTTGCTGACGTCTGACAGTTGGTTGATGTAACCCTGGGTGCCAGTGGTCAGGGCGACGGCGAAGGAGAGGAAGTAAAGGGGGATTAGAAAGCCCGCCGAGCGGACAAACCTGAGACGTGGGACATTTCGAACCACCTCGGCTTCGAGTTCTGCAAAGGAGGCTAGTGACCACTGTGAGTCGTTGGAGGACACATATACGTTCAATCCGTCCTTGTCGGCGCGAAGATCGATTGAGCGGCGCCCCATGTGGGCGGCCGGTGCTGAAAATTCCATCCCCTGAATCTTCCGACCGTCGATGTACTGACTTAAGTCGTCTGCGCCCGCCGTCACTTGACGCCGCTCGTCGTTCGAGCTTGTGAGGGCGAGTCGAATCAGTCCGGCTTTGGAGGCTTCGGCTTCGGCGTCCTCAAGCTCCCGCTGTGCCTCTTCAAGCTCGGTCTTCAACGCCGCTAACCGTTTCTCTGCATATTCCGGCAATGTCTCCTTATCCTTTGTGGCTTCAGCTTCGCGCTTTCCGATCCATTCGATCGTTTGGCGGTGCCTGGCAGTTTTGGCCTTGACATGATCAGGAAGGTGCGCGGCGAACGGATCTTCAACCAATTTCAGTAGTCGCAGGAAGTCTTCTTTGGTGCCTGACCACATAGTCCACTGTTTAGTTTTGGTGACGATTTCAGAAAGAGGAGCCATATAATCCAGTTTATCTAGGGGCTGGACAGTATTCCTTTCCAGACACACGAGCCATGTAAGGCGTTTTGCGTATATCGATTCATGTGGTACTGAGTCCGAAAAGACTAAGTTAATGTGTCTCTTGCGGCCGCGCTGGGCGGTCCGAATCCGAAGGGGTGTCATACCTCATGCGGCGAGTTCCTTGCGCAGGCGGTTCCACTCCGCCGTCGTCAATAGTCCCTCAGCACGCGCCTGGGCTGCGGCATCCCGCAGTCGTGAGGCCGGGACACGCCCCATGCATTCGAGGAGTGCTTCGCTGAGTTGCTGGGCGCGGATCCCACGGTAGAGTGTGACCTTCGTTCCAGCTTGTGTCTGGAGGACTTTCATGTACGCGGGCATTGCTCGGCGGACACGGCGTCCGGTTCCTACTGTGATCTTCGTAGGATTCACGTCCCCGAGACCGAGGAGGGCAAGGACGGATTCTCCGTGGAGGTAGGCGTCGTCTCCTGCACGCAGGGTCGCTTCGGCGAATTGATCATCAGCGGTCGGCGGGATGTCGGTCATACGGTAAAGACCATATCCAACGTGGTCGAGGCCGCCGCGGGCGGTGAGCTTCGGCAATTCGACTACAGGTATGCCGGCCTCTGCCGCGTCCGTGGTCGTGACATAGCCATGGTTGTCGTAGGCGATCTCACGCAGTACGTTTCGGTAGGTTCTCCGCATGTCAAAAGTCTACCGTGGGCGGTATTGTTTTGTCCGCAAACCGGCGTGATTCGATCTGTCAGAACTATACCGAAAACGGTATTGTTCTGACTCTACGTATGCCCGCCAGCCCCCAACCCTGCCCCCACAGCCGCCACGAACGCATCCGTCTCCGCTGACCGACGGCTCTTCAGCCACAGCGCAGACGTCCGCCAAGCCAACGGATCCCCAACCAGTGGCCGCCAAGCGATCCCGGCAGGCAGTGGCGTCCACGGCTCCTCATTGAAGTGCACACCGCGACCGGCCAGGATCAGCCCGTGTGTGAAGTGCTGGTTCCGCGCATGAACAATCGCTGCCGGCAGGTAGCCAGCATCCCGGCACGTGTGAAGGAACGAGTCGTACAAGGTCGGGGCCATGTGCCGCGGGAAGATGATCAACGGACTGCCGGCCAGGTCACCCAACCGCACCGAAGAGAATGAAGCCAGCGGGTGCGAAGCATTCAACACCACCCCCAGCGCCCGCGAGAATACCGGCCCCGACTCGAAACCCACGCTGCTCAAAGGGTGACGGACCACCGCAACATCCAGTTCGCCGTCGCGCAGTCGCTCAACCTGCTCCACGGTGGTGAGTTCGTGCAGGTTCAGCAGGACATCGGGCGCGGATGAAGCAAAAGCAGAAACCATCGTAGAAAGCGCAACAGGATTCGTATCCGGCGGCACCGCCACCTGCAGCACGCCCGAAGCGCCCGGTCGGATCCGGCGCATCGACTCCTGCGCCATCGCCACGTGATCCAGCACCCCACGCGCATGCTCCAGGAGTAAAGCCCCAGCCTCGGACAACTCCACACCGGTCCGTCGCCGGTGAAACAGAAGCACCCCGAGCTCTTTCTCCAGGTCCTTGATCCGTTGGGACAGCGGCGGCTGCGCCATGTGCAAACGCTGCGCCGCCCGGCCGAAATGCAGCTCCTCGGAGAGCACCACGAAGTACTTGAGATGGTGGAGATCCATCCGCGCACCATATCAGTTTGGTATCACGGCGAGTAGATATTGATGTTAGACGGGTCACAATTGCCGATGGTCAGATGGGACAACGCCAACCGCTAAGCAAAAAGGAAATACCGTGTCCCAGGAAGTCCTCTTCGAACAAAACGGCCCCATCGCCACCATCAATCTCAACCGCCCGGACAAGCTCAACGCGTGGACCAAGGCCATGCGCGATGAACTCATAGCCCACCTCGAAAGCCTCAAGGGCAACGACGAGATCCGCACGGTGATCCTCACCGGAACGGGTCGCGCCTTTTGCGCCGGACAGGACCTCGCCGAAACCGCCGGAATGAACCCCGAAGACCACGCATCGGCCGAGGCCTGGATCGACGGCTTCGACCGCCTGTATCGCGCCGTCCGCAACCTCGACCAGATCACCATCGCCGCGGTCAACGGCGTCGCCGCCGGTTCCGGCTTCCAGTACGCGCTCCTCGCAGACCTCCGCGTCGGCGACTCCCAGGTCCGCATGGGCCAGCCCGAGGTCCTCTCCGGCATCCCCAGCATCACCGGCATCTGGGCCATGTGGAGCATCCTCGGCAAGTCCAAGACCTCCCAGTTCGTCCTCACCGGCGAACTGGTCGACGCGCATGAGGCTCAGCGTCTCGGCCTCCTTAACTACTTGGCGGACGACGGCGGCACGCTGGCTTACGCCCAGGAACTTGCCTCGCGTTTGAGCCTCCTTCCGCCTGGTGCAGTCCGTCTGACCAAGAACCGCCTGCGCAGCCTGGAAGACGACGACCTCACCGACGCCATGGCCGAAGCCAAGCGCGTCCACCGCGAGGCCTACGGCACAGGCGAACCCCAGCGCGAGATGGCCCGCTTCCTCGCTGGCCGCCGCTGAGCGCTGAGCGCCGGACAAGAACCAAAGGAGGCATCCACGCATGACAACCACCGCAACCCACGACCGCTACACCGAACGACGAAACTCCCACCGCTGGGAGGTGCCCGAGCTCTACAACATGGCCGCCGACGTCGCCGACCACCACCCAAGGGACAAGCGGGCACTCATCCTGGAGTCCGCCGTCGAAGGTCAACGCGAGGTGAGCTGGGGCGAAATCCAAGACCGCTCGCGGCAGATCGCGGCCACGCTCCAAAGTGCGGGCATCAAGAAGGGCGATCGCGTCGCCGTCCTGCTGCCGCAGCGCTCCGACACCCCGGCTGCATACCTTGGCGTGCTGCGGACTGGCGCGATCTTGGTGACGATGTCCCTGCTGTGGGCCGCGGAGCCGATCCGGTTCAGGCTGGAGGACAGCGGCGCGTCGGTGATCATCGCCGAGGAGTCCGCCCGGCACCTTTTTGAGGGTTTCGAGGGCACCTTCATCGACATCGACAGCCCGGAGATCGCAGCAGCACCAACCGAATTCCAGAACGTTGAAACCAAAGCCGACGACCCCGCCCTCATCTTCTACACCTCGGGCACCACCGGCCGCGCCAAGGGAATCGTCCACGCACAACGCACTCTCCTCGGCCACAACGAGTTTGAGTACTGCCACCAACTCGGCGACGGCGACGTGTTTTTCGGCGCGGGGGATTGGGCGTGGTCGCTCGCCAAACTGATGGGTCCGCTGCGGCTCGGCGCCACACACCTGGTTTTCCGGCCGGCGGGCGGCTTTGACCCCGCAGCCCTGTTGGACGCCGTGAGCCGCCACCGCGTCACCAGCGCGCTCGTCAACCCGACGTTCCTGCGCAAGATGCGCGAAGACGTGCCCGACGCCGGTACTCGCTTCCCGCTGTCCCTGCGGACGGTTTGTTCGTCCAATGAGCCGCTGACGCCGGACCTCATCACCTGGTTCGACGGGCAGTTCGGCGTGACGCTGCTGGACTACTACGGTTCGACGGAGTCGTACCCGTTGCTGGGGAACTACCCGGACGTGCCGGTAAAACCGGGTTCGATGGGCAAGCCCCTACCGGGATGGAACGTCCGACTCCTGGACGAGAACGAGCACGAAGTGCCCGCTGGCGAGACCGGCGAGATCTGCCTCCGCGCCCGCTCCAACCCGCAGTTTCCCTTGGGATACTGGAACCTGCCGGAGGCATCGACCGCCGCGTTCGGCGGGGATTGGTACCACACAAAGGACCAGGCCTACGCGGATGAGGACGGATACTTCTGGTTCCTGGGGAGGACCGACGACGTCATCAAGACCTCAGGCTACCGTGTGGGGCCGTATGAGCTGGAGGCCGTGATCCGCGAGCTTGATTCCGTGAAGGACGTATCGGTGACAGGCGTTCCCGACGAACTCCGCGGCCAGTCCATCAAAGCCTGGATCGAGCTTATGCCAGGTCACGCCGGGGGAGCGGAGCTGAGCAAACACATCGTGGCGCACGTGAAGGAGAACTTCTCCCGCTTCGCGTACCCGCGCTTCATCGAATACGTTTCCGCGTTGCCCAAGTCGGCCACCGGCAAGGTCCAGCGGGCCCAACTCCGCGCACTCCCACACACTCCCCGCGAAGGACAGTCATCATGAATACTGTGACCCAGAATTCCGCCTCCGAAACCGAGGCATCCCCGCGCCGGAACCTTAAGCGCGTTGCCGCGGCAGCCGCCGTCGGGAATTTCGTCGAATGGTTCGACTCAGCCGCCTACGCGGTCATGTCCGTCACGATCGCGAAGCTCTTCTTCCCGGATTATTCGACGACGGCGTCACTTCTGGCGGTGTGGGCGATCTTCGCCGGCGGCTTCATCGCCAGGCCGCTCGGGGCGGCTTTCTTTGGGCGCTACGGTGACCGGATTGGCCGGAACAAGATGCTCGGCCTGTGCGTGCTGATCATGAGTGCGGCGACGTTCTGCATCGGAATCCTGCCTACGTTCGCGGTGATTGGGGTGTGGGCGCCGATCCTGCTCTTCCTGTTCCGTGCAGTTCAGGGGTTCACGACGGGTGGCGAGTACACGGGCTCGTCGGCGTTCATCGTTGAGTATGCTCCTGCTGGGAAACGGGCGACGTATGCCAGCGTGATTCCGGCGACGGTTGGCCTTGCTTCGGTGGCAGGTGCTTTGCTTGGTGCGGCAATTACTGCGACCTTGAGTTCTGCCGACCTCCAGGCCTGGGGCTGGCGGATCCCGTTCCTCTTGGCCGCGCCGCTTGGCCTGATCGGTCTGTATATACGGTCCAAGGTGGATGACACCCCGGTGTTCCGTGGGTTGGAGAATGCCGGAGAAGTGGCCAAGCGTCCTCTCGGCGACGCCATCCGGCTCTGTGCGCGGCAGATCTTCACGCTTTTCGGATACAGCATCACCAATGCGATCGCTTACTACCTGATGAGCAGCTACATGATCGCCTACATGACCTCGAGTTTGGGGTACTCATCGGCTGAATCGATGATCACGAGCGTGGTGACGATGCTGGTGTACACGGCGGTTTGCCCGCTGGCTGCCCGCTTGAGTGACCGTTACGGACGGAAACGGATGCTGCTCGTGGCCTGTGTTGGATTCGTGGTGATGACGATTCCGTCATTCTCGATCATGCCTCTTGGGCTCGGGTTCGCAATCCTCGGAACAAGCATTCTGGGTGCTTTGGTGGCCGTGATTGGTACGTCGAATGTACCGGCGTTGGTGGAGATGTTCCCTTCGTCCGTGCGGGCTTCTGGATCTGCGATCGGGTACACCTTGGCCTACGTTTTATTCGGCGGGACAGCCCCGTTCGTTGCCACTGGTTTGGTGGCTGGATTCGGGTCTCCGTTGGCCCCTGCGTTCTACCTGATGGGGATGGCCCTGGTGTCCGCGGTGGTCGTGGTGCTGTTCTTCCGGGAGACGAAGGACTTGTCGCTGTCGCGGACTACGGTTTTGTAGGGTCGTCGAGGGGCTGCAGCCCTATTGCCGAGAGTTGGCGCTGTCGGCAACCAACTCCAAGGAAGGACCCGCAGCGTCCAATCTGAGGGCGGCACCGGCGAACTGGGGTGCTGTGAGACTAAGCCTGCTGTAGAACGCCGACCGAGTCAGACTGGGTCGAAAGCCTGGACGAGGTTGCGCCTGACTTCGCCAAGAACCTCGTCGGACCATAGAGGTTGGTAGATGTCTGTCTCGCCCAACCGAAGGAGAAGGTCGCAGAGATGATAGGGCAGCAGCACGCACGCGTCGAACAGCACTCTGAAGGCCATAGGAGCTTTAGCGGGTCTTGATGAAGGCGTTCAGCTTGGCGTAAGAATCATCTTCCGCCGCGTCCTTGGTCATTGTGTCCAAGACGGCCCGGCGTTCTTCGCGTAGGCGCTGCTGATAGGCCAGAACATCGGCAAGGTATACACGCCGGTGGCGGCCGGGTTGGGTGAAGGCGATCTGGCCCCCCTCAAGCAACCGCACCAGGGTGGGCCGGGACATGTTCAGCAAATCCGCTGCTTCCTGAGTTGTGAGCACAGTGTTGTGGGGTGCGATGGTGATCGCTTGGCCAGCCGCCATCGCCGCAACAACATCCCGCAAAGCCTCGTAGACTTCAACCGGCAGTTCAAGAGAGGAACCATCTCCGGTCACCAAGGTCGCGTGGTCATTGCGGTTGAGGGCTTCTATTACTACGGGCAGGAGGGCCTCGTCGGTTGGTGGAAGGACGGTGTGGTCCGCAAGGAGTGCAGTCATAACTTCAGGGTAATCGAAAAAATCGAACACGCAATCAAATTGAGGTGCATGCGCGACTGGTTCGCCATGTCGGAGGTTTCCTGGACCTAAGGATGTCGACGAGGCTCTAGGATGATGCGACCACCACTGCTTGAGGGGGACCATGACACTGGGGTTTGTCTTCATGGCAAGTGGCATACTGTGGCTGCCGTTTAGGAAACGGATCGCCCGGCGGCAATTTGCAATCGCATCGCAGATGCTTGGCCGGAAAGCTGAAGTTGTTTTCTCTCGGTCGCGGGTGGACGCGGGCTCGGAGTCGGGTGAGGGGCCGACTCGGGGATTTGAGATGTTAGGGGTGTTCTTTTGCTCCGTGCTCATAATCTCGGGCCTTTGCATCGTGGTGCTGACGATTATCTTCCGTCCGCCTTGGGCGGGACAGTAGATGGGCCTAACTGGGCTGACCTTCATGACGGCCGTCCCATGACCGTAGCCGTCGTCGGAAGCGGCACTCGGCCGGCAAGTCACTTTGTACTCCCTAGTTCCGTCGCCGGCACAGCTGGCCGGTAGAAGTAGCCGTACTTCTTGAGAATCGCGTACGATCCTGGGGAAGCGATCAGACCGTAAAGAGGCCCGGCCCAAAGAGCAACTTCTGATCCTCGAATCAGGTACGTTCCGAGCGGGAAAAACGTAAGGAGGGCTCCTGCTGTGCCCTTCCTAGGGTCCACCTCGTACAAAACAGCCTTATCAAACTGCCCGTAGAGCAGTCCCTGAATCACGATGAAAACAACCAAGGCAGCGAAGATAGCCAGCGACCCTGGCCACGGCAAATCGGTCATCGTCAGCAGGGCCAGGGCAACGCCATAGGCAGCGGATAGACCAAGCCAGTAACTCCGCTCGGATTTCAGGCGCGGCACATCTGTTCCGTCCTCTAACGCGAAGGCGAGGTCTTGAAGGACTTCGCCTCACGCCTCCTGGCAAGGACCCATAAGGCTACAGAACACGCTGGCTCAAGCGTCGCCGAGTCCCAGGATGAATTCCTCGATCTTTTCGAAGACCATTGCCTGCGCTTCCTGGGAGGCTCGCCAGTCGTTTCCGACCTGCAAAGAATGGTCCGCTCCGGCTACCTCGAGGAATGTCCCATTCGGCTCGCCCCTATGGCCGCCGTCCCAAAGTTCATCCTTGGAACCCCCAATGAAGAGGTCGTTTTTCGCGGAACGAATGATCGTGTTCCGAACTCGCTCGTCTGTCAGCAATGGTGTGAGCCAGACGCCGGGCGTTCGGGTTTCTTCGGCCCATGGAATCGCCAGCGTGCTCAGCGACTTGGCCACAATGAGACGCTGACTTGCGACGGGTGAATCGGCGAAGGCCTGTTCGGCGGCCTGCGCTACCAAGAGATGCGGATCATGATGCGGCTTGTCCTCCGGCGTCCACCTAACGGCCTGCACGTGCCAACCAAGCGCAGCGAGCATCTCACCAACCCAGAACAGGACCGGACCCTCGACGGGATACCCAGATCCGGGAAGTAAGACGGCGACTTTGGTCCCGGCTTTGTCAGCGCTCGCGTCTGCCCACGTGAAAGTCTGCATAGGCACATGCTAGTGACACAAGTTGGCTTCTACGTCATTTAGCCTAATCGATGGATAAAACAGCATCCTTACCGTATCGTCCCTTTGATGGGGAATACACAATCATCGATATCAGCCCTCGCAACTGCCGCCGTCGTACTTCTCTCACTAGTGAGCTGCGGCGTCCCGCCAACCGCGGCACCCCCGCAGCAAAGCCCCACCCCAACGGCCGCCTGCCCGAGTGCAGGCACGGAACCGCAGCCAAACAACTGCGTCGCCTACGACGGCAACGCCGCCATGGCCGAGAACGAGATGTACAGGCAGCGTCGGAAGCTCAGCCCGGAGATACAGGCGCAGTTAAACACACACCTGGACCCAGCCAAAAACGCCCTGAACGCATTGGACAAACCGGCCACCCCGGCCGACGTCGAAGCGGCTTTCGCGTCGCTCAACCTCAAGGAAGTTCAAACCGACGACGGCGGCAACGGTGTCCGTTTCGGGGTCGCGGTGCCCAGCGGAGGCTGCCTGTACGGTGTGGTCCCGGGAGAAGGTGAAGTCACCATCCAGGCCGGTGGCAGCATTATGGACGGCGGCTGTTTGGAGATGTTCGGCCACTGAAACGCACCACCTAAAGGGGCATGTCAAAACCCCTAGTTTCACGTTTTCACCACCTAATTTTCCCAAAATCGCCACCTAATTTCAGAAATCCCATTCATGAGAGCACTTTCGTCCCTTTAGATGCACGGTGGGTGCGGCAACCGCCGTCAGCCCACCTGAAGGAGGAGCCCGGCCGACCGTGACATGGTACAGATACGTACACCAAGTGGTTTTCGTGGCATCGTTCATGCCTCTGATGCTGAAGCTGGTGCCTACATGGCAAGGCATTGTGATTCCGTTCCTCGCGATCATTCCTTATGCCGCCAACGAGATCTGGCTGACGCGCAAGAAGGCGAAGGCCAGGACAACCAACTCCTCTGACACCCCACGCTGAAGAACGGTAGCCTCCTCAACTTCGAAGGCTACTTACTCTCCGGATTCTGAGTTCACGACCCCGTCCACCAGCCTCGTGCCTGGTGGGCGGGGTCCTTCGCGTTGGGAGGCCGCGACCGAGCAGCGGAACATCCAAAACCCACCACCTAGACGACCCTGTCAAAACCCCTAGTTTCCCGTTTTCACCACCTAATTTCGCCAAAATCACCACCTAATTTCGATTTTCCCAATCGTGGAGGCCCTCCGCGCCCATAGTGTCCTTCCCATGAACGAGCCCGTCCGAAGGGCCCGCTCAGGGGACAACAGGACAACTATTGGGGGTTGGCACTTTGACGCTGAGTCAGCAACAAACCATCGCGGCGGCGGTGGATCAGTGGGTGACGGGAATTCCAGGCCGCATACCGGGTCACGTGGTCTTCGCGGAGAACGCCGCGCATGCCGGTTACGCCAAGGACCTGGCCGTGGAGGGCTCTGTGGTCCTGGTGGTGGATGGTGACGCTGGCGATCCGGACATCGCCACGGTCAAGGGCGGTTTTGATGAGCCGGGTGGCGAGTTGCTGGTGGGCGGCACGCTGAACCTTGAAATCCAGGATTACGTTGCCCTCCCGTTCGTCAACCTGGTGGGGGCGACCATAGTTCGGATCACGGGTCTGGAAGATCAGCAGGCGTTCTTCGACGATGCGGACGAGGCGCGGAGGTCCGGGCACTTCATCGGCCAGCTCACGGACGTCAACGCAGTGCTGAGCGAACGCGGGTTGCTGGGCGGGCAGGGCAGCCTCGACCGGAGGTTGTCGCGAATCCACATCACAGCGGACGGCACCATTCTCAACGGACCCTATGGAACAGTGATCGGCTGGGCCGGCGATCCCTTGCATGATCTCCGAATCAAAGCCGTCCCGCTGAAACCCGAATCGGCAGTGGCCTCCATCAGCGATGCCGCGAAGATGAGGACGCAGCTCAGCGATCGCCCGTGGATTCCGCGCTACCTTGCCGCACTGGACGCGTGGAAGTTCATCCTGCGGGACCACCACGCGGATACGCGACTGGTCGGCTTCGGCCTGAGCCTGTACGGGGCCACGGAAAGCCACAACCATCCGCTGCCCGGAGCACCGTTCATCCTTGAACGGCACGGTGAGTACAGGCTCCTGGACACCAGGACCGGCCGGCTCTTCAAGATTGGCGCAGACGCGGCCACCCTGATCGAGGCGATCTCCAACCTTCGGGATGTCGAGGCCGCAGCCACGGTTACCGCCACCACGCTGGGCGTCTCGCCAGCAGCCGCTGAGGGCTCGGCACGGTCCGTCGTGGCCCAGTTCGACCAGCTGGGCATCGACCTTCTTGGAGAACTGCTGTGAGTCTTCCGCTCTGGGTCCCGCTGGTTACCCAGCACGACTTTGACCAGGAGAGCTTCACGGCAACAGCGGCCGACGGCGTTCATGTCACCTTCGCGGACGGGCAGCGTCGGCTGTGCGCGAAGAGCGGTCTGTGGAATGCCAACCTTGGCTTTGGCAACCCGGTCATCGCCGCGGCCGTGGCCGAGGAACTCACGAGAGCCTCCTACCTGCCGCTCTTCCGGACGGCACACGAACGCGCCATTGAAGCGGCGGACGCGCTGCTGAGACTGCCCAGGAACACGTTCAGCAAGGTCCTCTTCTCCACATCCGGAAGTGCGGCCAACGACGCCGTCATGAAGCTCGCCCGGCAGTTCTGCGTCCTGAATGGCCAGCCGGAAAGAAGACTCGTTGTCGGGCTCAGGGGCAGCTATCACGGCCTGACGTACGGCAGCCAGGCCCTCAGCGGCGATGACCTTGGGCAAGCGGTGTATGGCGTGGATGGTCGCAACATCCGGCACATAAGCTTCGACACCAACCAGGAGTTGGACAACCTGATGCATCGCGAGGGTCATCGGATTGCGGCAGTGGTAGTAGAGCCTGTGCTTGGCTCCGGCGCGGAGGAGGTCCCGGCAGACTTCCTCGAAGCCCTCCACCAGTACCGGGAAAGCCACGGATTCCTCCTGGTGGCAGACGAAGTAGCAACGGGGTTCGGCCGAGTGAGTTCGTGGTTCGTATCCGACGAATGGGCGGAATCACCGGACATCATCGTCACTTCCAAAGGCCTGACCAACGGCACCGCAGCCTGTGCGGCGCTCCTAATCTCCCAACGCATCATGGACGTCTTCGATGCCACCGAATCCGTCTTCGTCCACGGAGAAACGCAAGCCGGCACCCCGTCCACCTGCGCCGCGGTCCTGGCCACCATCTGTGAGATGGAGCGCCTGGATTTTCAAAGGCTGAACAAGGAGGTTGCCGAGGGGCTGGACCGGCTCCTTGCCGAACTCAAGGACGTCCGAGGTATCGGCGGAACGACAGGACGCGGCTGCATGCGGGGCGTGAAGCTCCACACGGGCAACGGTTCGCCCCTTTCGGCCAACGGCACCCTGGCCGTGGTGAGGCGCATCCACCAGGCCGGTGCAATCGTGCAACCCGGCCCGGGAAGGATCCAACTCCTGCCCGCGCTCACGTTCACGGAAGAGAACTTCCGGGAACTGCATCTGGCCATAGTCCACGGCCTAACGGAAGCCCGCGCCGACGGAGTTTTCGCATGATCGCCGACCGTACCTGGAAGACCCGGTGCGTCATCCTGGGTGCCGGAATGACGCCCAAGTACGTGGGCTCACTGACCCGCGGCCGTGTGGGAATCGTGGCCGATGCCTCCCTCACCGAACATCGGAACCGGCTCAGAGAGGGCGATCTCCGCGGAGCTCCAGCCCTCGACCTGAAGGCAACGCCAGTGAGTATCCAAACACTGAGGGATGTCATCGAATTCATCCAGGTCCACCGCCTGGACACGATCGTCGGGCTTGGCGGCGGTTCGATTCTCGACGCCGTCAAACTCGCCGCGATGTTCTCCGCGGACCCCAGCCTGGCGATCTTTGTGGAACGCCACGCCAAGCGTTCGGGTTTGCTGGTGCTGCCTCCCATCCCGTTCTCCAACAAGCGCCTGAAGACGGTCCTCCTCCCGTCCACTGTGGGGACCGGCGCGGAAGTCAGCGCAGTAGCGTGCCTGGATACCGCCGTCGGACGCCGCTTGCTGGCCTCGCCGCACTTGGCGGGCGACGTCGCAGTGCTCGACGCCGGACACCTCGACACCTTGCCGCGGACGCTGGTTCTGGAGGGGCTCCTTGAAGCTTTCCTGCGCGTGGCCGGGACGATGATCGGCAGCACCGCCAGCATGTTCGACGACGATGGTCACCACCTGCTGCGCCGGATCCAGCAGGTGGGGGAGCAACTGCAATCAGGGGACACCCCTGATCTGCGGCTGGCGGCGGCAAGGCTCAGCATGGAAACCCACACCGGTTGGTCGCTGATGGGCCGCAATCCGTATGGCGCCAGGCATTGGTACGTCGCCAACGAACTGGCATACCTGACGGGTACGCGGAAGATGACCGCAACCGCCGCGCTGATCCCGCCTGTGTGGGCCGAGATCGCAAAGGGCAACGCGGCTTGGGGTAGCGAACAGCGGCTGAACCGGATCTGGGCCGAGGTCACCAAGGGCGCAACGCACCTGAACCCGAACCCGGCAAAGGGCATTACGGAACTCATCCAGCAATGGGATGTTCCGCGGGTGGTGCCCGCCAGCAGGGAAACCATCCGGGATACCGCTGCTGCCGCCATCCGCAATTGGGGCGGCGTCCTGCCGATGCTGCGTGGACTCGACGCCTTCCAGGTCCAGCATGTCCTCCGCGCAGCGACCATCCATGACTTGCCCGACGGATCACCCGCGATCAGCAAGAGGGAGGAGGTGAGCACATGATCAGCACACCCAAAGCCCTGGACCTCAACGTCCAGGAACTGGAAAGCATCGACCTGCCGGACGACTGGACCGAGCGGATCCACGGAATCACCGTAGGCCTGGCACTGGTGGGCATCGCCGTCACCATCACGTGACCGTGATCGTGACCGTCAACCGCAGGAGAGGAGGTGAAAGCACATGCAGAAACAGCTCAATCTGGCCATCCAGGAAGTCGAGTCCTTGGACACTCCGGACTTCAACAACTGGTTTGTCGGCGTCTCACAGGGAGTTGCCATCGGCCTCATCGCCGTGAGCATCACCTAGACCCGCTAACACCAGCAAACACAACACGCGAAAGGAGGCAGCAATGAAGCTCCAACTCAGCATCGAAGAACTTGAAAACCTGGACACCCCGGATGACACCCCTTGGTACATCCGCGTCGGTGACGTGATCATCATTGCCGGCATTGTCGTCGGCATCGCGGCCACCTAGCCGCTACCCAAGCCAGCACACGCGGGTGGTTTCCTTCCTCAGCTGCCCGCGTGTGCTCCTCCCGAAGCAACTCCCAAGGACACATGCCGATGAACCCAGCACCTGACCAGACTGCCGATGCCATCCTGCGCGTCCTCGGACACCTGGATCCGCCCGAAGACCTCTACAGCGTTTCGGGGTCCCGCCTCTATGACCAGATCACCGCCAAAGACCTCACCGAACTACCCGAAATCCAGGCAGCAGCCCGCAAGACGACGGGCCCCATCCTGGAACTGGCAGCCGGGTCCGGGCGGATAACGCGTGCGCTGCTGGCGCTGGGGCGTCCCGTAACCGCCGTCGATTCTTCCGTGGAGATGCTGGAGCTGCTCGCCGCGAAGGTTGGTACGGCTCCGTTCAACCCGAGGGGCGCGGACGTGGAACTCCTGCAAGCGGACATGTCCCGTGTGGAGCTTGACGGCGGTTTCGGTTGCGTCGTTCTCGGAGCCAGTTCAGTGACGCTCCTGGACCGTGACGATCGCCGCCGGCTCTTTCGCCGGGTCCGGGAGGCCCTGGCCCCGGACGGCCGGTTCCTGCTCACCGTCCTGAACGCGGACAGCCATCAGGGCGGAACAACGTACGACGGCGGCACAACAGTTTCGGCGTTGGGGGAAGACTCCTTCCTCATTACGGCGGAGAGCCGGGATCCCGTCAACGGAGCGCGGCACGTGACCATGATCCACGTCAGCTTCAACGAGGGCGGGACCTATCACTCGTCGGCGTATGCCAGTGAGATCGCTTTCGTCAGCAATGCCCTCATACACGAGGAACTCACCGGCGAGGGACTGACCATCCTGGAACGCCGGCCCGTCCGGATTGCCACTCCGAGTCCTGGCTTGAATGACATCGAACTATGGGTGTGTGGGAAATGAGCATGGCAACGGAACTGGCCCTCGATCCTGTCCTGACCCTGGATCCCGCGTATGGTTTGGTGTCCGAGGCCACCGTCTACCCGCCAAACGAGTCCGGGCTTTGGCGGACTGTCGCGCTACTCGCCAATGGTGGGTCGGCCATATCGGGGTTCGCCTCCGCCGTCGGCGCCTTTGACGTGCGGCGGCGCGGATCGTTGATCCGGGGCGCCGGCGAAGCAGTGGAACGGTTCGCGCTGGCACCGGTACTGGCGGACGCCGACCACCTGGTGGCGAGTCCTGGTGCGGAGCCGATTGACTTTGTCTCCGCCGGCCTCGGCCGGGCATCCGCGCTGGCCTGCGATTTTCCTTGGTATGGTGCCACTGAGCTGCTGACCGGAGCGGAGTCGCAGGTGCCTGCGCCCTTGGTGGACTATCGACCAGGGCGGGTGTCAGCAGCCCGGTGGGAGCGCTATTTCGACCCTTCCCCGAATGGTGCGGCCTCGGGACCGTCGGAGGCCTTCGCCCAGGCTTCGGCCCTCGTGGAAATACTGGAACGCGACGCCTTCCTGTCGGCCTGGCGCTCGCAGGCACCCCTGCACAAGGTGGACCTCGCGGAATTGCCTCAATCAGCCCGTGACCGGAGCTTGGCTGTCCTGCTTGAGGCGGCGAGAACGGCGGGCGTCCACCTCACGCTGGCCTTCGTTGGTAACGACAGCCCGGTCCACACGGCTGTTTGCGTCATCATCGGCGCCACGTCGTCGGCTTCGTTCGGTGCCGTGGGCCTGAAGGCGTCCGCCGATCCACTGTCCGCCATGCTCGGTGCGCTGCAGGAAGGGCTGCAAATCCGGGAGCTGTTCCTGTCCCGCAAGCCATCGCCCTTTGGTGCTGGCGATTCGGTGACCAACGACTCTTCCCGTGCCGACTTCTGGAGCACTCCACAAGCCGTATCCACCCTGCAGGCATGGCTCCAGTCCTTCCCCACGGAACCGGTCCCAGCCGTGAAACCAGTGCCGGGTGTCGATGTCCTGGTGAGGCATCTGGCCAGCCGAGGTATCGGCTCGCACTGGGTGGACCTCACCCACAGGCTTCCGGCACCCATCGCGGAACTCGGCTGGGTCACTGGGAAAGTGGTCTGCCCAGGTGCCGTGCAATTGACCATGGACGAGACCAAGAACCTGTCCCTGTTCGGCCCCGTTGCCGAGCGACTGACATTGACGCCGCATCCGCTGATATGAGGCCGGCCAAGAAGCTCTCCACCTATGCGCCGGTGTGGCCCGTCCAGCTGGCACCGGCGGCATCGATCGACCCTCCGGTGCAGGACGGCGCTCCGTGGATTGTGGCGTTGAACGGCGTACCCAGAGCCAGGGTCTCGGGTGATGTGGCCGCAGTCCTGCGAACTGTGGACGGCGTGAAGGGACCCGAACACATAGCGGCACAACTGGGGGAGCCATGGACGGCCCGGGATGTCACTGGCGTGGTGGAGCAACTGGCGAGCACACGAATTTTCGACGGCGGCACTCGCCGTGCGAAGGTCCGCTGGGTTCAATTCCGGGCTCCACTGACAGTCCAGTTCACGCTATTTAACCCAACCGTGTTCCTGTATTCCCTTCGTCCGCTGGTAGCAGCTTTGGCACGACGCGAAGTGCTGGTCCTGGCGGCGTTGCTGGCACTCGGTGGGATGGTTGGCCTGAGCACTGCGGGGCATGAAATCCTGCGGGTCCTGTCGACGCCTCTTCCCTTGGAGGCCTACCTGGGGGTGGCCGCAGCGATGTTCGCCTCGACGCTGCTGCACGAACTGGGCCACGGTATGGCCCTGGCGTACTTTGGCGGTCAGCCGAGGCGCATCGGCATCATGTTGTTTTACCTCTCGCCCGCGTTCTTCTGCGACGTGACCGATGGCTGGCGCCTTCCTTCGCGTAGGCAAAGGGTACTCGTGGCGCTGGCTGGTCCCATGGTCCACCTCGGGCTGGGCAGCGCTGCCCTGTCATTGCAGGGATTCATGACCGCTTCCACTGCCAAAGACGGTGTCCTTCTCTATGGAGTGCTCTGCTACTGCGTGGCTGTCCTGAACCTGTTTCCGTTCATCAAGCTGGACGGCTACGTGGCACTGATGTCTGCCTTGGATGTTCCTTATCTTCGGAGGAAGTCGATGGACGCGATGGGGGACCTGGTCAGGGTCCACGTGTTCGGGGCACCACGCTCCCTGCCCAAGCGGGGTGTGCTTCCATGGTTTGGCTTGGCGAGCTTCGTGGCTGGCTTGGCGTTCATGGCCGTCGGTTTCCAGCGACTGGTTCCGGTGTTCCTGCAGTTCGGCTTCGCTGGACACCTGGTGGTGGCAGCCGTTCTGCTCTTGCTCCTGGCCTTGGTATCCGCAAGCATCGTGCGCTTCTTCCTTGCGGCAGCACGCAACGGGAGTCCCCTCTGGCGGCGGGTGCTTGTGGGTACGGCAGGAATGGGGGTGCTGGCCGTGATCCTGGCCGCAGTCCCGGTGACGTCCAGCCAGGTTGCAGGCTACACCTTGGTGAACGGGCGCCTGAACATCGTCACTCCTGTCGGTTCAACGCTGGCCGCGCTGGCGGACGGCGACCGTGTCTCCCTGCAGTCGCAGGGCTTGGTGATCCACCGCGAACTGGGCATGGCCACCATAGGTTCGCTGCCGCCGTCGTTATCCAAAGCGCCGCTTGAGGCCTTGGTGCCGGTGACCTTTGGTGGCCTGGCCGTCCCCGCCCTTTCCTACGACGCTGACATCCGGGCATCCGAGTACCTGCCATCGTCCGGACGTGCCGAGATCACCAGCCACGTTCAGCTCAGCCTGGGGGAGTGGTTGTGGAAGGCGATTTCCACATCACCACTCTGGCCGGGTGACTAGGCGGGCCCAGCACATGACCAGAAACAGATCAACGCAAAGGAACTCATCGTGAATCAAAAATCGCTCGTGTGGCTGTTGCTGGCCCTGATCCTGGCCTTCTACTCCCTCTACGTTTTTCTCTCGAACGGAAGCGAGACCGCGTGGCCGATTGTTACCGGCACCATCTGCGCAGTCGGCGCGGGAGTGTCGTTCTGGCGCTCAATGGTGGAGGTCAGAGCGGACCGCGAAGAAGAAGATTGATCGCGGTCCGCACGTCCGTGACCTACTTGTGCTTGGGGCCCTTGCCGTGGCCGCGCTGGTCCATGGACACCACCATGGCCGAGCCGCCACCGCGCCTAACCGGTTCGGCGGCCGCCGTCAGCTTCCCGTCTTCGCCGAACTCGATCGCGGTAGCTGCACCAATCTCGGCAGCCGAGGTGAACGCATCTCCGGCCGGAACGAGCTTGTGTCCAAGAGCCGTGAGTTGCGGACCATAAGCGGTGATGAAGTCCGGCTCCGCGGTGACATTCGCCGTGTTCCGCTGGGCCGCGCGCGGTGCCGCAAGGGCCTCCGAGATGTTCATGCCCAAGTCCACACGGTTCAGGATGGTCTGCAGAACCGTGGTGATGATGGTGGAGCCACCAGGTGAGCCGAGTGCCAGGAAGGGCTTGCCGTCCTCGAGGATGATGGTGGGGGACATCGACGAGCGCGGACGCTTGCCCGGTTCGATCCTGTTTGGATCCGTGGCGCTGTACACGGTGCTGAAGTCGGTGAGCTCGTTGTTCAGCAGGAATCCGCGGCCGGGTACAACGATTCCGGAGCCGCCAGTCTGCTCGATCGTCAACGTGTACTCAACAACATTGCCCCACTTGTCCGCGACCGTCAGGTTGGTTGTTGAGATGTTTTCGGTGTCCTTCTCGTCGGCGAGGGGTGCCGCGGAAGTCGGGCACGCGCCGTCGTACGTTGTGACGTCCCCAGGGGCGAGTGGCTTGGTGGCCGCCGCCGTCGGGTTGATGTTGCACGCGCGTTCCTTGCCGAACACGGGGTCGAGGAGCGCCTTGGTGGGGACGTCGACGAAGGCCGGATCTCCGACGTAGGCGCCGCGGTCAGCGAAAGCGAGGGCGCTCGCCTCGAAGTAGTGATGCAGCGCGTCCGTTGTCCCCATGCCGGCGAGGTCGGACGGCTCCAGGATGTTTAACGCCTCGCCCACCGTGGTTCCGCCGCTGCTGGAAGGAGCCATGCCGTAGACGTCATAACCGCGGTAGTTCATGTGGGTGGGGGCCTGGTCGATTGCCTTGTAGTTCGCCAGGTCCTGGGTGGTCATGGAACCCACGGGGACCGGCAGGTCGGTGGCACCGGATTTCGGCGGCGCCTGCACCGTGGCTGCGATCTCCTTCGCGAGTTGGCCGCCGTAGAACGCGGAGGTACCCTCCTTGGCGAGCAGCCTGTAGGTTGCCGCGAGTTCGGGGTTCTTGAAGACACTTCCGACGGCGGGCGCGTCGCCACCGGGCAGGAACAGCTTCTGGGTCGACGTGAACGTGTTGAAGCGGAGCTGGTTGTCGAGCGTTTGCTGGCGGAACGTCTTGTCCACTACGAAGCCACGGTTGGCCACCTGAATGGCGGGCTTCAGGGCATCGCCCAGATCCATGGTTCCCCACCGTTCCAGCGCCCGTTCCCACGTAGCGGGCGTGCCGGGAACACCAACGGAGACGCCGCTGGTCACGAGCTCCGGAGTGAAGTTGTACGGCTTCTGCGTCGCAGGGTCGATGAAGGCATCCTTGGTGATGCCTGCCGGAGCGGTCTCGCGACCGTCAATAGTGCCCACCCTGCCCGTCTTGGCGTCGTAGTAGACGAAGTACCCGCCACCACCGATGCCGGCACTGTAGGGCTCGGTGACACCGAGGGTGGCGGCAGCCGCGACCGCTGCATCGGCCGCGTTGCCGCCCTTCCTCAGTACTTCGATGGCTGCCGCCGATGCCTCCGGATCAACCGTGCTGACGGCACCCCCGTAGCCTGTGGCCGTGGCGTTCTTCTCGGTTTGGCGCGGGTCAGCGAAGGCCGGACTGGTTACCGCTCCGCTTGTCACGCTCAGGGCCAAGGCTGCGGTGACCGCAGCAATTCGACGTCTCACCTGTGTCATGGTGTCTCCCAGCTATGTCCCAGACGGTGTTGAGGGTTGGCGGTCCGGCCACCCTACTCCCGGGTCCGGAGGGGAACAACCGTTGAGTTTTGGCGGGCTTCGTCGTATTTAGGCTGCTCCCCGGATCAGTCCCAGAAGTCACCGAGCCGCGGTGCGAGCTGCCGCCCTTGCTCGTAACCTGCCCGTGCCGCGGCCGGGCGCAGGGATAGAACCATGGCGTTGGCACCGAACATGTGCTCGGCGTCGGGTCCCGGAAAGATCGTCTCCACCTTGCTGCCAGCTGCCCGCAAGACATCCACCTGCGTGGCGAGATCCATTCCCCATTCGGCTGGAGTGCGCGTCCTCCCGCCAAACGGTGACAGCACCAGGACCGCGCTGTATCCGGACGCGAGGTCCGCGTTCTCGGCGTTTGCGCGGTAGCCGCCGTCGATGTAGTCATCCGAGCCGATGCCGTACGCGAAGCCGCTGGCACAACTCGCGGCCACGGCGTCTACCAACTCCACCCTGCTGTCCCGGTGGAACGCCACCGGTTCGCCCGTCCGGGCATTGACGGCAGTGATGAGGATCGGCGTATCCGGCCAGTCGGGGCTGGGCAGCCGGCTGGCTACGGTAGAGCGCCACCTCTCCTGTGTGGAAGCGTCCAGTGCCGCTCGCAGTTCAAGGGCCGAAGCGCCGAGCCTGCGTCTCATGTCGGCCATGTCTTCGGATCCGGCCATGATGCGGGCCGTGCGTTCCATGTGGCCGGATGCGCTGCGGACCCGCGCCTTGTTGGGTTCGGCCTGGTTGGTGCGGGGACGGTAATCGGCATTGACGACGGCGGCAAAGAGTTCGGCGGGATTCCCGCCGGTGATCTGGGCTGCTGCCGTGGAACCCGCCGAGGTGCCGATGACCAGATCGGCCTTGGTGACGTCCAGGCCGGCTTCGACCAGTCCTGCAACGACGCCGATCAGCCATGCGTTGCCTGTTGAGCCGCCGCCACCGAGGACCAGGGCGCGGGTGTTTCCTTGAGGATGTGTTGTGTTCATTGGAGTCGCCTTTCGCGATGTGCGTGTTTGGCGCTCCGATAGCGGCTACTTCAGCCGCGAAACCGTGGACTCCTGGGGAGCGCCCATTGCGGATACTGCGTACATGGGTCTCACCTCCTGAGGTTTGGTCACGATCTCCGGGAATGCTAGCACGGTTCGCGATCGCAGCCTTGGTTTTTGGCTTATCGAACGAAACTATGCCGTAGGGGAAGTGTTCTGTATATACAAAATACTTCCCTTGGAGGTAGTTTTATGTATATGACTCTCCCGCATCTCACCACTGCAGAGGTCGCAGGACGCCTCGGAGTGAGCCAACGTCAGGTCCGGAACATGGTCCACCACGGTCAGCTCGATAGCTACAGAGCCGGCCCGCTGCTACTCATCACCAGCGACTCCCTGAACAGAGCCCTTCACAGGCCACGCAGGGCGGGCCGGGCTTGGAGCGCTCGAGTGGTCTGGGCCGCGTTGTCCTTGCTCAGCGGGGGCGACGCTCCCTGGCTGGAGTCGCCGGAGCGCTATCGCTTGAAAGTCTCTCTGAAAGACCGCTCTGTGGACGACATCATGTCTGCCGCTCGGAGGCGGGCATCCGTCAGGATCTTCCGCGCCACGGGGGAGGTCGTGGAGCAAATCCGCGTGCACGTGGCGCCAACTGGCGGAAGTGCCATGCGGGATGACGGAATGTCGGAACTGTTCGGTCTCGCCCCGGGTGCCGGCGTCGTTGATGGGTACGTTCCTTTGGGCGTGGCGGACGAAATGGCGAACGCATTTCACCTGAAAGAGTCGGCCGGAGGGAATATCACTCTGAGGGAGGTCGAATTCGAAGGCGCTTTCCGCCACGGTGTTCCTGAGGCGGCAATCGCCCTTGATCTTGCTGAAGCCGTATCGGCGCGGGAACAAGCCGCTGGACGTGCTGTGTTGCAACGACTCGTCGACGAGCTGGCTGCTCATGGTTGAGCGACACGATGAAGACGGCCGCGAGATCCGAGAAGTAGCCACGCCTCTCGGCGGGTGGGGGCGCCCGAGGCCGCAGTGCCTCGAACTCGCGCGAAATATTGGGGCCGGCCATTGGACTCTGGTCGGTGGCCTGATGGTGCAATGACATGTTCGCCCTTCCGGCAGGTACTCAGGCGCTGCAGCGCACCTTCTACTGCAGGCTTCACGATGAAGAAGGCGACACTCTGATCAGTGTTCCGAATGTTTTAGGCGCACTGGTACTCAAGGGCGCCGCCTTTCGCCAGGACAGCCGTGACACCCGCCGTCACCTCGACGACGCTGTCATTCTCGCCGCCTGTATCCGGGAGCCAGTGGCCTTGTGCAATCTCATGAAAGGCAGCGACCGTTCCCGGATCATCGGACTCTACGAACGCTTGAAGGACCACACTCATCCCTCATGGATGCTTTTGGAAGACGATGACAGGGATCGCGCGGGCATGAACCTTAGGATTCTGGCAGAGAACCCACAGGGCGTGCCCGGCTTCCGAAGGATCGGCCGAACCTAACCACGCAGGATGGCTTCAGAGATAACTCTTGACGCTGGCGCGCAGTGGGCTCCCGTTATCGGTAGGGCGTAGGCCCGCGACTTCGCCGCAGATCTGCGGGATCGCTGGAGGTGCCGTGTGTGTCAGGCTGTTGTGTGACAGGTTGCTGTCGCATCAGTTTGATGCATCGGCGGGGAAAGGTCCGTCATGGATTTTGTTATCCCTGCCC
>NZ_JBIVGD010000026.1:0-48373 GCF_044748465.1 Paenarthrobacter sp. NPDC089988 | reverse complement strand
GCAGGGATAACAAAATCCATGACGGACCTTTCCCCGCCGATGCATCAAACTGATGCGACAGCAACCTGTCACACAACAGCCTGACACACACGGAGGTTCCCTGCGAAAGGGCGGTGTTCCGGCGAATTCAGCGCTCCAAGCGGAACGGGGCGGGCTAGGCTTGCACGCATGGGGGATAACAACACACTTGGGGAACACAACTCACCGCAGCCTGCACGCAAAGCCCGTGCCGCCGTCGTGCCTTTGTTGGCGCTGATCGCCGTGATTGTGGGGCTGATCGTGGCGTGGAACGGGAAGGACGAGCCGATTGGTTGGTTCGCCTACGCTCCACTCAGCGACACGGTCTTTCAACCAACCGGCGGGGCATTCGTCAGCCAAGGAACGCAGATCGGCCTCCTCATCGCTGTGCTGGGCCTGCTTTCCCTGACGTTCTGGTCCGGCTTCACCCTCGGACGCCGACGCCGCTCAGCAGCGGGCAGCTAAGCCCTGCGCCGAAACCGCCCGAAAACGACGAAATCGCCGGAACGTTCCCTGCGAACGGGTAGCGTTCCGGCGATCTCGGCGGCAGACTAGGTGAGCTTCACCTGGCGGTTCATGTCCTTGTACAGCAGGTACCGGAACTCGCCCGGCCCACCCGCGTAGCAGGCCTGCGGGCAGAACGCGCGCAGCCACATGAAGTCGCCGGCCTCCACCTCAACCCAATCGTTGTTGAGCAGGTACATGGCCTTGCCTTCAAGGACGTACAGGCCGTGCTCCATGACGTGGGTCTCCGGGAAGGGGATCACGCCGCCGGGCTGGAAGGTGACGATGTTGACCTGCATGTCGTGGGCGAGGTCGCTGGAGTCCGTGAACCGCGTGGTCTTCCAGACGTCGTCCGTGTCCGGCATGGAGGTGGGCTCCACGTCCTTCTCGTTGGTCACGAAGGACTTGGCCTCGTAGCCCTCGAGCCGCTCGTAGGCCTTGCGGATCCAGTGGTAGGAAACGATGTCGTCGGAGACGTTTTCCACGCCCCACTCGGCACCGGCCGCGAGGTAGGCGTAGCCGCCCTCTTCGAGGTGGTGCAGTTCGCCGTCGAGGGTCAGGTTCAGCTTGCCTTTGGTCACGAAGACCACGCCTTCGACGCCGGACTCGAACTCGGCCTTCGGAGCACCGCCGCCCGGAGCGATCTCCACGATCAGCTGCGAGAACGTGGTGGCGAAGCCGGAGATCGGACGGGCGATGATCCAGGAACGCGTGTTGGTGAAGCCCGGCAGGTTGCTGGTCACGATGTCCGTCAGGACGCCCTTGGGGATCACGGTGTAGGCCTCGGTGACGATGGCCCGTTCGGTGGTCAGGTGGGTCTGCGGCGGCAGCCCGCCCTGCGGGTAGTAATAGTTGCCCATACGGTGCTCCTAATCAGTGCGAAGTTGGTTGTGCGAGCCGCGGGTGCGCCAGCGCGGTCAGCTGGGAAAGTTCGACGCCGGCCAGCGCCTTGACCTCGTCGGTCCCCACCGCGCCGCACTGGACGCCGCGCAGGACGAATCCGGCCAGGGCACGCGCCGTGGCGGGCTCGTCCATGACGCCGCCTTCGGTGCGTTCGACGTAGTTGCGGAGGCGCAGCGCCGCGGCCGGCAGGCCTTCGCGGTAGAAAGCGTACGACGCCGAGAAGCGGCTGGGGAGCTGGGCGGCGTGGAGATCCCAGCCCTGGTAGTAGCCGTTCTCCAGGGAGCGGCGGACCAATCGACCGTGCAGCTTCCAGGCGTCTTCCACGGCGTCACCCACAGGGATGATGTTGGTGGAACCGTCGGAGAGACGGATGCCCGTGCCGGCAACGGCGAGCTGCATGACTTCCTTGGCGAAGTCAGCCACGGGGTGTTCCATGGACTGGTATTCCGCGGAAATTCCCAGCGAAGCGCTGTAATCGTACGTGCCGTAGTGCAGGGCGCTGATCCGGCCGGGAACAACGTGCGGGAGCTGGGCCACCGGCGAGGTACCGTCGGCGCCGAGGATGAGCTGCGGGGTTTCCACCTGCACTTCAAAGCGGAGCCGGCCAGCGGGGAGCCCGTGGACTTCCTCGAGCCGTGAGACCGCGTAATCCATGGCCTGCACCTGCGCCACCGTGGTGACCTTCGGCAGGGTGAGGATCAGCCCGGCCGGGAGTTCACCGGAAGCAGCGAGCGTAGACACAAACAAATCCAGGGTGCGGAGACCGCGTGCCCGGGTGGGAGCTTCGAAGCACTTGAAGCGGATGCCGATGAAGGGCGGAGCCGTTCCGGCAGCCACGGCGGCAGAAACCGCCTTGGCGGCAGCAACGACGTCGGCATCTTCCGCCTCATCGCCGCGGTCGCCGTAGCCGTCCTCGAAGTCCAGGCGGAGATCCTCGATGGGCTCTGACTGCAATTTGGCAGCAACCCGGGCCGCGACAGCGGCAGCGAGGTCGGGCTCCTGGCCCAAAAGCTGACCGAGCTTTTCGAGGCCGCCGTGGGTTTCCGCCGTCGCGAGTGCCTGGGCGCCCCAGTCCGCCACGAACGTGGGCGTGAAGCGGTCGGCCGGGACGTAGACGGTGTGGATGGGCTGGCGGGAGCCGTCGTCGCCGGGGTAGTTGCGGTCAAGCAACTGGTCAGTGGCGGCGAGCTGTGACTCGATGTGGGCCAGATCGGAAGACGAAAGTGAACCCATCTCAGCCCACCAGCTCATACGCGGGCGTGGTGAGGAAGTCCGTGTAGTCGTCGGAGAGACAAATGTCCTCGATGAGCTTGGAAGCCGGCTCGTAGTACTTGGTGAAGTTCTCGTCGCCGAATTCGATGCGCAGGCGTTCGGTTTCTTCGCCGAGGATGCGGGTCACGAGTTCGCGGGTGACTGTGTTGCCGGTGTCCGCGAGGATGGACTTGTTGCGCAGCTGCTGCCACACCTGGGAGCGGGAGATTTCCGCCGTCGCGGCGTCCTCCATGAGGTTGTGGATGGCTACTGCACCGCTGCCGGAGATCCAGACGCCCGTGTAGGCGACGGCGACGTAGAGGTTCAGGCGCAGGCCGGCTTCGGTGACGGTTCCGCCAGCGGAGGCGACGTCGATCAGTTGCTCAGCGGTGACGTTCACCTCGGGGCGCTGTTTGTCGGTCTGGTTCGGGCGGTCGCCCAGCACGGAATCGAACACTTCGCGGCAGGTGGAGACCAGGTCCGGGTGGGCAACCCAGGAGCCGTCGAAGCCGTCGTTCGCTTCGCGGGTCTTGTCGGCGCGGACCTTGTCGAACGCTGCGGCCGTGACATCGGGCTGCTTGCGGTTGGGGATCACTGCGGCCATGCCACCCATGGCGAAGGCACCGCGCTTGTGGCAGGTCTTGACCAGGAGTTCGGTGTAGGCGCGCATGAACGGAGCGGTCATGGCAACGGTGGCGCGGTCCGGGAGGACGAACTCTTCGCCGGCATCGCGGAAGTACTTGATGATGCTGAAGAGGTAGTCCCAACGTCCGGCGTTCAATCCGGAGGCGTGGTCGCGGAGTTCGTAGAGGATCTCGTCCATCTCGAAAGCGGCGGGGATGGTCTCGATCAGGACCGTGGCGCGGATGCTGCCCTGCGGGATGCCGAGGTAGTCCTGGGCGAAGACGAACACGTCGTTCCACAGGCGGGCCTCGAGGTGGCTCTCCATCTTGGGCAGGTAGTAGTACGGGCCATGGCCGTTGAGCAGGAGCTGCTTGGCGATGTGGAAGAAGTGCAGGCCGAAGTCGACGAGGCCGCCCACGGTGGGTTCGCCGTCGATCAGGAGGTGGCTTTCCTCCATATGCCAGCCGCGGGGGCGGGCCACCACGACGGCGAGGGGAGCGTCCGTGCGGAGCCGGTACTCCTTACCCTCGGGGGAGGTGTAGGCAAGGGTGCCCTGTGCCGCGTCGCGGAGATTGAGGATCGCGTCGATGACGTTGGGCCACGTGGGCGTGCTGGCGTCTTCGAGGTCGGCAAGCCACACCTTGGCGCCGGAGTTCAAGGCGTTGATGGCCATCTTGGCGGGGGTGGCCGGGCCGGTCATTTCAACGCGGCGGTCCTGCAGGGCGGTCGGTGCTTCGGCAACCTTCCAGTCGCCGTCGCGGATTTCCCGGGTTTCCGGAAGGAAGTCCAGGTGGCTGGTCTCGGCGACCTTCTGCCGCTTGGCCTTGCGGGCCTGGAGCAGTTCGTTGCGGGTGCCGGCGAAGCGCTTGTGCAGTTCCTCGATAAAGGCCAGGGCTTTGGGGGTGAGGATTTCCTCGGCGCGTTCGATCGGCCGGGGATCAGTGACTGTAATAGCCATGGGAGCGGATTCCTTTGTCTATAGTGCGCTGGTGCTAGCTGGCTGCGTTTGCGAGGGCTGCGGCTGCAACAGCGGCGGCCACATCTCCGGCAACGTGGGGATCGAAGACGCTGGGGATAATGTAGCTCGCGTTGAGCTCGTCGTCAGCCACCCGGTTGGCAATAGCCTCGGCTGCGGCCACCAGCATGTTCGGCGTGATGTCCGAGGCTCCGGCGTCCAGCAGGCCCCGGAAGAAGCCCGGGAAGGCCAACACGTTGTTGATCTGGTTCGGGAAGTCGCTGCGACCGGTAGCCACAACCGCTGCGTGCTTGGAGGCGATGGCGGGGTCGATTTCCGGAGTCGGGTTGGCCATGGCGAACACAATCGCGTTCTCGGCCATGGAAGCAACCTGTTCTTCGCCGATCACGTGCGGGGCGCTGACGCCGATGAACACGTCGGCTCCCTTGAGGGCGTCGTGGAGGCTGCCGGAGAAGCCTTCCTGGTTGGTGTTCGCGGCAATCCAGCTACGGTGCTCGTCGTCGTACTTTTCACCCGAGTGGATGGCGCCGGAACGTCCCGCGGCGACGATGTGCTGCGCGCCCTGCGCCTTGAGGAGCTGAATGATGGCGGAGCCGGCAGCGCCGACGCCGGAGACCACGATCTTGACCTCGGACAGCTTCTTGTCCACTACGCGGAGTGCGTTGACCAGGGCCGCGAGCGTGACGATCGCGGTGCCGTGCTGGTCGTCGTGGAACACCGGGATGTCCAGTTCTTCGCGGAGGCGGTTCTCGATCTCGAAGCAGCGCGGGGCTGCGATGTCTTCGAGGTTGATGCCGCCGTACACGGGGGCCATGGCCTTGGCGATCTTGATGATCTCTTCGGTGTCCTGGGTGTCCAGGCAGACGGGCCAGGCGTCGACGTTGGCGAACTGCTTGAACAGTGCGGCCTTGCCTTCCATGACGGGAAGCGCTGCGGCGGGACCGATGTTGCCGAGGCCCAGGACAGCGGAACCGTCGGTGAGGACGGCGATGGTGTTGCGCTTGACCGTCAGGTTGCGGGCAGCGGCCGGGTCTTCTGCGATGGCAAGGCAAACACGCGCGACGCCGGGAGTGTAGGCGCGGGACAGATCGTCGCGGTTGCGCAGGGCTACTTTCGGGACGACCTCGAGCTTGCCGCCCAGGTGCATCAGGAACGTGCGGTCGGAGACGTGCTGGACCTTGACGCCTTCGAGGGCGTTCAGGGCGTCCTTCACGCGTGCAGCGTGGTCATCGTCGGTGGTGTTGCAGGTGACGTCCACGACGATGGTCTCGTGGTGGGATTCCGTGACGTCCAGTGCGGTGATCGCGGCACCGGCTGCGCCTACCGCTGCTGCCAGTTCACTGGTCGCGGTGAAGCTCGACGGCGCGGAGACGCGCAGGGTGATCGAGTTACCGGGGCTCGGATTCGCCATTGAAATTCCTCCTGTTAGGCCCGTTCCCGGGCCGCCGTTCCAAACTGAATGTTTTCGTATTATGGATATTATTATCTACAAAGTGGAAACACAACCCCTTGCCGGGTCATGTTCGGTGTCGTCGCGCACCGCTGCCACGTGCTGTATCTTGGGTGTTCAAAGCAATTCTTTTCACGATGCGGATAAGAGTTGTCGGAATCTGAGTCATTGGAGACAAGGGAATGGCTGAAAAAGCCTCCGGAGGCGTGCAGTCCGTTGAGCGCGTCTTTGAACTGCTGGAACTGATCACGGATGCAGGCGGAGATGTCACGCTCAGTGAGCTGTCGTCGTCCACCGACTTGCCCCTGCCCACAATCCACCGCCTCCTGCGTACCCTTGTTGCGCTCGGCTACATCCGCCAGCTGCCCAACCGCCGCTACGCGCTGGGCCCCCGGCTCATCCGCCTCGGCGAGGCCGCCAGCAAGCAACTCGGTGCCGTGGCCCGCCCGCAGCTGAAGACCTTGGTTGAACGCCTGGGAGAGACGTCCAACATGGCCGTTCTCGATTCCGACATGGTGATCTACGTAGCCCAGGTCCCGTCCATGCACTCCATGCGCATGTTCACCGAAGTAGGCCGCCGCGCGCACACCCATGACACGGGCGTGGGCAAGGCCATCCTGGCGCAGCTCGACGACGAGGTGGTCCGCGGCATCGTGGCCCGCACCGGCATGCCCACGCCCACGGCCAAGAGTATCGGGGACATCGACTCGCTCCTGGCCGACCTGAAGCTCATCCGTGAACGCGGCTACTCCATCGACGAGGAAGAGCAGGAGCTCGGCGTACGCTGCTTCGCCATGGCCGTGCCGAACGCACCCACCCCCACGGCGATCTCCGTTTCCGGCCCGATCACGCGTGTGGACCAGACCTTCGCCGACCGCGCAGTTCCCATGCTGCGGGAGGCGGCTCTCGCGATCTCCGCGGAGCTCAACCAGAACTAGCGTTCCCCTCCCGGCCCTGCGCCGAGTTGGCATTTGATGGCAATGTTCCCCGCGAACATTGCCATCTTTTGTCATCTCGGCGTTGGGAGTTCGACGGCGGTAGTCACCCTGATGATCCGGCTCGCCGCATCCACGCCCACACCTACGGCGAAGTCCAAGTGCTTGTCCGGAAAATAGATCAGGGCCTCGTCGCCTTGCCGGTCCGACACTGCGAAGGTGTTCCTTGGTGCTTTGGGAACGCCGATCAGGGGGACCAGCGCCTGTCGAAGCATCAGCGCTCCGGCAACCCACTTGGGCATGGATTCCAGAGCGAACAGCCGGTTCGCCCATAAGGTGGGATCCGTGTCCGAACCCTCGGGAAGGGTGGCCAGGCAAACGTCCGCGTAATCCGGTTTCGGGATCTCTCGGAGGGCAAGTGAGCGGAAGCAGGGTAGCTCGGTCATGAGCCGAGCCTAGCGGCAGCGGATCCCGGTGGCGTGCGCCGCCGTCGTATGTTCTGCCCAAAGCGCTTTAACCCGGCGAAAGACGGCAGTGCCCCCAAGGAAACACTGCCGTCTTGCCGATCGGTCGTGAGCTAGTGCTCGGAAGCCGTGGTGTTCTTGAGCGGGACCTCGTTGCCTTCGGCATCGATCAGCTTGCCGTTCTCGAAGCGGTCGCCATGTTCCAGGCACTTGATGTCTTCGGGAGTGACCACGCGCTCCGTGCCTGCCACGAACACCGATTGGTTGTCCGAGTTGCCGGCCTTGAAGTGGTTGAACAGGATGTTCAGGATGATCGCCATGACGGCGGCCGAGCTGATGCCGGAGTGGAAGATCGTGGAGAACCAGGACGGGAACTGGTCGTAGAACTTCGGGGCGGCGATCGGGATCATGCCGAATCCGATCGAGGCAGCCACGATGATCAGGTTCATGTTGTTCTTGTATTCGACCTTCGCGAGGGTGCGGATACCGCTGGCGGCAACCGTACCGAAGAGCACGACGCCGGCACCGCCCAGGACTGGCGTCGGAACCGCTGCGACCACTCGGCCGAGGATCGGCAGGAGGCCCAGGACCACCAGGATGAGGCCGCCGGCGCTGACCACGAAGCGGCTCTTGATGCCCGTGATGGCCACAAGGCCCACGTTCTGGGCGAAGGCGCTCTGGGTGAAGGAGTTGAACAAGGGGGAGATTGCGCTGGAGAGCATGTCGGCACGGAGGCCGTTGCCGATCCGTCGGGAGTCAACCTTGGTGTCCACGATCTCGCCCACGGCGATGATGTCCGCGGAGGTCTCCGTCAGCGTTACCAGGATGACGATCAGCATGGAGATGATCGCGGCGACCTCGAACGTGGGAGCACCGAAAGCGAACGGCGTGGGGAAGGCCACGATGTCGCCCTGGCCAACCTTCGAGAAGTCGGCCATGCCGGTGACGGTTGCGATGACGGTGCCAATGACCATGGCCAGCAGGATCGAAAGGCGCGAGATGGCGGCGTTGCCGATCTTGCTCAGCAGCAGGACGACGCCCATGGTCAGTGCTGCGAGGCCGATGTTGGCCATGCTGCCGTAGTTGTCAGCCTTGGCGTTGCCACCCATGGCCCAGTTGGCGGCGACCGGCATGAGGGTCAGGCCAATGGTGGTGATCACTGTGCCTGTGACAACCGGTGGGAAGAACTTGATGATCTTCGAGAACAGGGGAGTGATGGCCAGTCCGATCAGCGAGGCCACGATCACCGAGCCGAAGACCGCCTGGATACCACCGCCGCCCTGCACGATCGCCACCATGGTGGAAACGCCGGCGAAGGAGACGCCCTGGACCAGCGGCAACTGCGAGCCGAACCACGGAATGCCAACCGTCTGGAGAATGGTGGCCAGGCCGCCGACGAAGAGGCAGGCGGCGATCAGGAGGCCGATGTCCTGCGAGGACATGCCCGCGGCCGCGCCGATGATCAGTGGCGGAGCGATGATGCCGCCGTACATGGTGAGAACGTGCTGGAAGCCGTAAGCGAAGGTGCTTCCGATCGAGAGCCGCTGGTCCTCGGGACGCGCGGCGGTGGTATTGGCGGGGCGGGACTTCTTCTTGGTGTTCATGGCAGACTTTCTGGGTTCATGGCAGACGCCTTCGTCTGGCTAACTGTGTCTGGCTAACAAAAGTGTGGGTGTTTTTGGGGTCGGGTTTGGGCGCAGGTTCCGCCGTTGTGGGGGCGTCCCTCGGGCGGAACCTGCACACGAACTCCGGGTGGCCAGGCCCGCGGTTGGTTCGCGGGCCTAAAACCTTGTGGTGCTTAGCAGAAGCCGGCGATGCCGCTCCAGGCAACGGGCGCGGCCGTGGTGTTGTCGCGCTGGACGGTTGCTTCGATAAGGCCGTACGGGCGGTCCGCGGCGTAGAAGACCTCGTTGGGGTTGTCCAGGCCGAACGGGCCAAGGTCAACCAGGAAGTGGTGCTTGTTCGGCATGGAGAACTTGATCTCGGCAACTTCGCTGTGTGCCTCGAGGACCTTCTTGCCCATGTCGAACAGGGTCTGCTGCAGTGCGTGCGAGTAGTTCTCCGTGAAGCCCTCAAGGAGGAGGGCCTTGATGTCCTCGTAGCTCTTGTTGAAGTCCGTGGCCGAGGCGTCCAGGTTGGTGTTGTAGCGCCAGCGGGCGGATACGTCGGTGGCGAGGATGCGGTCCGTGGTCTCGGGGAGGGTGGTGTACTTGTCGCGCGGGTAGCCGACAAAACCGGACTGCGTGGTCTTCAGGACGGTCAGGTCCTTGAGGCCGGAAACAATGTGGGTGGTTGCGCCATCGCGAACGACGACGGCGGTACGCACCTCTTGTCCGTTGCGGACGAAGCTGTGGTCGTGGCTTTCGCCGTGGGCCTGGATGCGGTCCCAGCTGTAGGACTCGGCTTCCCAGCGTCCACCGGTGACCCAGGAGAACTCGCCGGTGAAGTGGTTGGCGAGGCGCAGCAGGAAAGCCTCAGGGGAGCCCACGCCTTCACGTGCGAAGGCGTAAACGGTGTTCTTCTGGGTGTCGGTGGCAACGACGTGGCCGTTGTCGCCCTCGAGGTGGGCTGCCTCGAAGTCACCACGGAGCTGCGAGGTGACGTTCAGGTCTTCGATCTGGTGGCGGTCCGTATCCCGGGTGACCTTGACGACGCGGACTTCTGCTTTGCCGTACTGGTTTTCGCCGAGGACGATGTTGTTGCTCATGGTCATATCCCAACTTCTGTGCGGTGGAAACTACGTTCCATCAATGAAATTAAGCGCGTGTTTCCACTGCGTTTCTGGTGGAGCCGACCCCAACAAAAAAGAGCCGGCATCCATGGATGCCAGCTCATTACGACCCTGCCTGCTGCTCTCAGGTTACGTGACCTACGCCACGAACTCATTCGAGAGTAGCTTACGAAATCGGCTTGTGTATACGGGTTCCGGAAGATCGTTATGAAGCAGCCAAATGTGACCGGGGCAACTTCTTCAGGGCGAAAGTGGGTCTTGACGCTTGCTTCGCCTCTCTCCTAGACTTTCCATATAGCAATAAGAAGTTTCCGAAATGTGGAATCTTTTGAACCGATCGATCACTGGAAAGAGGAGGAACAGATGGACTCGAAGGATACGAACAACGTCGTGGAATTCCCGGCGCCGGGCCAGGAACTGTACCTGCCCTTCGGTGCGACGGATCCGGACTTTTACATTCCGGCCGACTGCGACCGCAAAGCGAGCGGATTCTCCCGCTGGCTGCGCGCCCTCCCAGTCTTCGGCCGGCAGCGCCCCTGACCTGCAACGGGGGCGCGGACTCTGCGCAACAGAGCCAACGAGGCGGGCGGCACCTGGGGAGGTGCCGCCCGCTTTGCTGTGCCCCCGCCCTCCCGCGCCGCGGGCACCCACGCCACGCCCGCCCACCGTCGGCCGTTTCGATGCCTGGCTGCCCATTAGACGGCAGGAATCGTCTACCGCGCAGGGAAGCCATCGAAGTGGTGTTGCCTGGGCGGCGTGATCCGCCAATGGGCCTTTCCCTTACCAGTCATCTGCAAGGTCTCGAGGAGCGCCGTCCAATCTTCCGCCGTGAGTTTTCGTGGCAGGTCGTGCCGTGCGGCCGCCTTTCTCCACATAGCGAGAGTCGAGTCTTTGCGCGCCCAGGACGGTCGAAGAGGCTTGTTGCATGGCTAGCAAGGCGCTTCGCGAACTCCCGGTCGGCATGAACCTTTGGCGTACGGCTGAACTGGAAGACTCCGGGTTCAATTCCAGAAAGATCGCGGCACTGGTTCGGGGCGGTGAGCTCGTAGGACTGAGGCGAGGCTGCTACATCAGGGGGACGGTGTGGTCGGCGCAAAAACCCTGGGTTCAGAGCCGCCAACTCATTGCTGCACATGCCCATGGGACGCTATCGACGTCGGGAGGTGGCCTGGTCTACAGCCACACCTCAGCTGCCCGACTCCATCGCTTGTTCCTTTGGAACGTCGACGATCGGATCCATATCACCCAAAAGACGCCGCCATCTCCCGTATCGCATGGCAAGGATGTGGTCCCGCATACGCGGGCTCTGAAGCAGGGAGAGATCGGGCTGGTCGATGGACTTCCATGTACATCCCTGGTCCGCACGCTAGTGGACTGTTGCCGCATGTTGGACTATCGGCAGGCGTTGATCCTGATGGACCATGCGCTGCGCAAGGGTGTCGATCGCAACGAGCTGTGGGATATGTGCCATGCGCTCGCTGGGCAGAACGGAGTACATACCTTGCGGCGCGCACTCAAGTATGCGGATCCTCGTTCGGAGTCTCCCGGCGAGACCCTCACCAGGGAGCTGATCGTCAGGCTTCGCATTGAGCTGCCCGATTTGCAGGTGAAGGTCCGGACGAATGAAGGAAACCATCGGATCGATCTGGCCTGGCCGGAAAAGCTGGTGGCGGTGGAGTTTGACGGGAAGATCAAGTATTTCGACTTTGCGCCCACTGACGAGGTCATATTCCGGGAGAGGCAGCGGGAGAAAGCCCTGATTGAACAGGGCTGGACGTTCATCCGGCTCACATGGCGGGATCTGTTCCGGGAACAGGAGTTGAAGGCGCGGATTGTGACGGCTCTTCGGAAGTCCGCTTAGACGACCCGCTGCGCATTAGGCGCCTCCTCCCGTCTAGCACGCAGGAAGCCGTCTAAGCGGGACGCGCCCTATCGCAATGGGGCGAATGTGATCCACGTAACAATCGGCAGGTTGCTGAGGGCTTCGCGTAAGCTGGGCAAACGGCCACCCTTCGGGTCTTAAAGGTCGCCGTGGCCCCTTTGTTTGGGCCGCACTTGCTGGCTCGATGGCGCCGGACAGCCGTTCGCACGTGTCGTACTGCAGCAGGTCGAGCAATGGCTGACGCTCGTCATCGGGCTGTGCCGGAACCTGGGATTTCCGGCTGACAACCCCTGCCCTGGCAGGTGGAAACAAAGAGCCGGACTGGGGGTCTGGCGCCGCCCAGCAGCAGCATGAAGGCTGCTTCCCCAAAGGAAAACAATGTCATTGAAACCCACCCTCGTTACGCTGGGGGCGGTGATTGCGTTGGCGCTTGCAGGATGCACGGACCCCGGCACGCCACCGCCCACCGAAAGCCCGACTGCAACATCGACGGCGGAACCGACGTCACAGCCGACATCGAGTCCCACAGACCCTACGACGGAACCGACGGCCAGCCCTACTACGACGGCGAGCCCGAGCCCGACGTCGACAGCGTCGCCGACTGGGGAGCCGACGTCGACCGCGAGCCCGAGCCCGACATCGACAGGGTCACCAACGGCAACGCCTACACCTACGGTCACCCCGACGGCAACGCCGACCCCGACAGCGACGCCCACCACAACTGCCTCACCGACTGCCACCCCGACGGCGACGCCGACCCCGACAGCCACACCGACAGCGACGCCCACCCCCACAACAACACCAACCGCCACACCTACCCCGACGGCAACGCCTACACCTACGGTCACCCCAACGGCAACGCCGACTCCGACGGCCACGCCAACCCCAACCCCCACCACGCCCCCATCGGGCGGCAGCCTGGCCAACCTGGCCCGCATTCCGTGGGACGGCGGACCTGCGTACTGGGCTAAGTTCCCGGGTGCAGCGAAGCTTAACAATCCGAATCTGTTCCCGATTGGTGTGTGGTACGGCAAGCCCGGCCATGCGGCGCAGCTCAAGGACATCGGCGTGAACGTCTATCACAACGCCGAACACGATGGATCAACCATGAAGTCCATCACTGACACCGGCATGTTGGTCATTCCCGGCGGGGAGTGGAAGCAGTCCGAGGTTGGTACGGACCCCGGAGTGGTCGGCTGGGATACGGATGACGAATGCGAGATGGTGGGCCTGGGCTGCGGCAGTGTGTCGGCCGAGCAGAACCTGCAAATCATGAAGCAGTTGGTCGCCAACATCCGGGCCAAGAACGATGGCCGTCCGGCCTTCGCAAACTACAGCAAGGGCATCTTTGGAACGTTCTGGGCGCCGGGCCTCATGGATGACTTCATGGCCGCTGTGGATGCGAGCAGCAACGACCAGTACTTCTATACCCGGGCCGACCTGCAGTTCGAGGCGGATCGGACGCCGTCGTGGCCTGATGGGGCGAAGGCTGCGAGCAGCGCTGCGTATGGCTGGGTCGCGGACCGTATGAGGGTCTACCAGTCAAGCCCGGGAATCCAGCCGAACTGGGTGTTCGTGGAATCGGCCCGACCGTTCCTTGAGAGCAACAATGACCGGACCATCACGCCTGAGCAGATGGAAGGTGCCATGTGGTCGGCCATCATCCATGAGGCACGCGGCATCAACATCTTCCAGCACAACAACGATCCCCAGTTCGGGACGTACAGCTTGGTGGATATCCCTGCGGATCGCAAGGCAAAGATCAAGGCGGCGCTGGCCGATATCCAGTCTCTTGCTCCAGTGCTCAACACACAGAGCTATGCCTGGAACGCGGGCGCTGCGGGCGCGGACACCATGCTGAAGGCCAAGGACGGCAGTGCCTACCTGTTCGCCGGCATCGGCCTGAACGGCAGCACGGGTTCCAAGACCTTCACCCTCCCGTCAGGTATCACGGGCACGCAGGTTGAGGTTGTTGGGGAAAACCGCACCATCACCGTGCAAAACGGCAAGTTCACGGATTCCTTCGCGAACGAGTACACCCACCACATCTATAAGATCGCGATCTAGCGAAGCCGCGCCGACGCTGGAGATCGACGCGACCTAACCAAACCCGCGAAAGCGGTGGAAAGGTGCCAGAACGCCGGAACGTTCCCCGCGAAAGGGCAGCGTTCCGGCGTTCTCGCGCCACAGGGTCGAACGGCGAAACCTACCCCGCAACCAACTTCCGGGCCGCGGCCGAGTGCTCCGCGATAAGCCCGGCCACATCAAGATCGGGAATCGCCCCATCAACCACGCGCCACGTTCCGCCAACCATCACCCGGTCGGCACGGTCGGCCCCGCACAGCAAAAGTGCAGCTACGGGATCGTGGCTGCCGGAGAAGCGCAAAGAATTCAGCTTGAACAGGGCAAGGTCAGCCTGCATACCCGGAGCCAGCTGCCCGATGTCCGAACGTCCAAGAACGGCGGCGGACCCACGGGTAGCCCATCCCAACGCCCGGGAGACGGGAACCGAGGCGCCGTAACGGAGTCGCTGAAGGTACAGGGCTTGCCGTGCTTCGAGGATCATGTTGGACGCATCGTTGGAGGCGGATCCATCCACGCCCAGCCCCACGGGAACGCCCGCGTCTTCAAGTTCCAGGACCCGCGCGGTACCGGAGGCCAACCTCATGTTGGAAGTGGGGCAATGTGCGACGGCGGTGCCCGCGGCTCCCAGCCTGGCGATCTCCTCGTCGTTGAAGTGGATGCCGTGTCCCAGCCAGGTACGGGATCCGAGCCAGCCAACGGATTCCAGATAATCGACGGTCCGGAGGCCGAACATGGACCGGCAGAAGTCTTCCTCGTCGATGGTTTCCGCGAGGTGCGTGTGCAGCCGGACGTCGTAGCGCTCGGCCATGGCGGCGGATTCGGCCATGATTTCCTTCGTCACCGAGAAGGGCGAGCAAGGTGCCAGCGCGATCTGCACAGACGCCCCGGGACCGGCTTCGTGATATGTGCGGATGAGTCGTTCGCTGTCCTCAAGGATCGCCTCAGGTGACTGGACCGTGGTCCTGGGCGGCAGCCCGCCGTCGTCCTCTCCCAACGTCATGGAGCCGCGCGTCAAGGTGGCCCGCATGCCCATTGAACGCACAGCGGCCACCTCAATGTCGATGGCGTCGTCCATGCCTTCGGGGAAGAGATAGTGGTGATCCGCGGCCGTGGTGCAGCCGGACAACAAGAGTTCGGCCAGGGCAACCTGCACCGCGAGCTCCAGGCTCCGCGGAGTGAGCCGCGCCCAGACGGGGTAGAGGTTCTGTAGCCATGGGAACAGGGGTGCGTTGGCCACGGGTCCCCAGGCGCGGGTGAGGGTTTGGTAGAAGTGGTGGTGCGTGTTGATCAGGCCCGGCAGCACCACGTGGCCTGATGCATCGAATTCGGTGCAAGGCATGGACGGGCGGGCGCCGGACGGCACCAGTTCAACGATCGTTCCGGAGTCGGAAACCACCAGGCCGTTGCCGGCGTCGAGGTTGTTTGCGGTGAAGATACCCAGGGGGTTTTTGATCCAAAGCATGAAGGGCTCCTTGTCTGGTCGGCATGAATGCGTTCCAGCTCAGTTCGGCCCTGTCTGCTGATCCAGGAACCGGCCACCCAGAAAGGCGCCGGTCCACCAAGCGTAAAAGCGCCCGACGGCGGCCGTCAACGCCCGCGGGAAAGGTTGCCGGTCACATTGGCGCGCCAGCGACGAGTCAGGCACGCTGGATTCGTAATTTCGCATGACGAAATAAAGTTTTCAAAAAACTATGGCGCGGCTCACAAATCTGGTGCTACGCTCTTACTGCCAAAGGCGGGCACCCGGACCTCGGGAAGCTATCTACCAGGCGCAACTTAACCTTCATCGCACATGCTGAAGCCTGGTAACCAAGCTGACTGGAGCTCTTTTTGCAGCGCCCCCAAACAGGTCACCCGGCTTCCACAGCACTAAGGAAGTCGCAACATGAGTACAACCGTCACGGCCGAGCAATTCCTGGCCACATCCATTGAGCTGGCAACGGCCAATGTCCTGAACAGTGGAGGCCCCTTCGGTGCCGTCATTGTTACCGCGGATGGACGAGCCTTCGAAGGCGTCAACCGCGTAACCGCCACGAACGATCCCACCGCCCACGCAGAAGTCACGGCCATCCGCAACGCCTGCCGCGAACTGGGAACCTTCGACCTGAGCGGTGCAACCCTCTACACCAGCTGCGAGCCGTGCCCCATGTGCCTGGCCTCCGCACTGTGGGCACGCGTTGAGCGCGTGTTCTTTGCCGCAGACCGTCATGACGCCGCATCCGTGGGCTTCGATGACGCAGTCTTCTACGAGTACTTCGAGAACGACAACCGGGACGCGCTGATGCCGGTAGCCAAGCTGGAACTGGGCGACCCCCAGGCTCCCGCGGCCCTCCAGCCGTTCAACACCTGGAACACGCTTGATTCCAGGATTGATTACTAGGGCCCGGTGGCTGACATGGAAATCCTGGAAAACGCAGAAATGCAGACAGCAGCTGAGAAGCAGGCTGCGCTCTTCCCCAACGGGGACAAGAACGCAGAGCCCACAGCGGCAAAGCACACGGCTACGGCCCTCGCCAACGGAGGCGGCAAGAAGCCGCCGAACTTCCTGGATAAGTTCTTCCAGATCACCAAGCGCGGCTCCACGCTGGCCCGCGAATTCCGCGGCGGCTTGGTCACGTTCTTCACCATGGCGTACATCGTCATCCTCAACCCGCTCATCCTGGGAGGCTTCTCTGCCGATAATGCCCCTACGGATGTTGCCGGGGGCTGGCTCTCCGCAGCACAGGTGGGTGCAGTTACCGGCCTGACCGCGGGCGTCATGACGATTGTCTTCGGCCTCGTGGCCAACCTTCCCTTCGGACTCGCAGCGGGCTTGGGCATCAACTCGTTCCTTGCCGTCGCAGTGATCCAGGAGGTCACGTGGCCCGAAGCCATGGGCCTGGTGGTCATCAACGGCGTCCTGATTGTCCTCTTCGGCGCCACGGGTGCCCGGACGGCGATCTTCAAGGCAGTACCCAAGGAACTCAAGGCCGCCATCACTGTGGGCATCGGCCTGTTCATCGCCTTCATTGGCTTCGTCGATTCCGGCTTTGTCCGTCCCACGGCAGGCGGCCCACCAGTCCAGCTCGGCAATGACGGATCCATCACTTCCATCCCCACCCTCGTCTTCATCGTGGGACTGCTGACCATGGGTATCCTCGTGGCCCGCAAGATCCAGGGCGGACTGCTCATCGGCATCGTCGCCACCACTGTCCTCGCCGCTGTTGCCGAGGCTGTGTTCCACATCGGTCCAGGCACCGCCGACAACCCCGGCGGCTGGCACCTCAACGTCCCCATCCTGTCCAGCCAGCTGGTCTCCGTTCCGGACCTGAGCCTGGTAGGCCAGTTCGATCTCTTCGGTTCGTTCGCCCGCATCGGCGGCCTGGCCGCCACCATGCTGGTCTTCACCTTGGTGTTCACCAACTTCTTCGACGCCATGGGCACCATGACCGGCCTGGCCAAGAGCGCAGGAGTGGCCCACAAGGACGGTACGTTCCCCAAGCTGAAGTCCGCCTTCATTGTCGAAGGCATGGGCGCGGTGGTGGGGGGCGCAACCTCCGGTTCGTCCAACACCGTCTACATCGACTCCGCAGCGGGCATCGGCGAAGGCGCCCGTACCGGCTTGGCCTCTGTGGTCACCGGCTTGCTCTTCCTGGGCTCGATGTTCTTCACCCCGCTCACCTCGGTGGTCCCGCTGGAAGTTGCAGCTGCGGCCCTGGTGGTGGTTGGCGCGATGATGATGGCACAGATCCGCGAGATCAAGTTCACCAAGTTCGCCATCGCGCTGCCGGCCTTCCTGACCATCGTGACCATGCCGCTGACGTACTCCATCGCCAACGGCATCGGCGTCGGATTCATCTCCTTCGCCATCGTCAACGCGGCGTCGGGCAAGGCCAAGAAGGTCCATCCGCTCATGTGGGTGGTCACGGCAGGCTTCGTGATCTACTTCGCCCGCGGTCCGATCAACGCCCTGATGGGCATTTAGCGGCCGCGCGAAACCCCGGGCCGGCGGGCAAACCGGCACCAAGATCGGCGGTCCGTTGGATCCCACCGCACGAATAGGCGCCCGCCGTCGTCGTCCCGCTCCATACGGGAACGACGGCGGGCGGCGGCTGGGTTCCGATGCTCCGCTATGGAGCGGGGGCAGGGAGATGAAGCCCTTGCCCCCGCACCTATGACTTCTTACCGATTAATCGCGACTACCCCTCAACAACCTTCGGGAATGAGAACATGGGGCAAGATCGCGCACTGCTCCGGCCGGACCACATGGCCGGGACACCTGGAAAAAGGACGTGTAGCCATGCTGGATCTGATGCCTTCACTGGGCAGCTGGCGGCCTGCGGTCTCCGGCCAGCTCTGCGCTGTGGCCACGATCGTCGGGACAGGCGGCTCCGTGCCGCGGCCCATGGGGACCTCCATGATGGTCTCCGAAAACGGCGAAATCCTGGGCAGCCTGTCCGGCGGTTGCGTGGAAGGCGCCGTGGTTGAAGCGGCCCTGGAAGCAATGCGCGACGGAGGCCCCCGCCTTGAGTCGTTCGGCTACAGTTCCGAGGACGCGTTCGCCGTCGGACTCACCTGTGGAGGGGAACTGGAAGTCCATATCCAGCCACTCAAGGCCGGAATGCCGGAGCTCTCCGCGTTCACAGGCCCCGCGGCCAACGATGACCAAACCCCTCCTCCCTTGGCACTGATCCGCAGGCTCGACGCCCACGGAGGTGCCGTCGTCGTGCATGATCCGGTCCGGTTCCGGGCCATGGAGTCCGAGGACCTCGCCAGGCTGCTGGGGGACCATCCGGCCACGCTCTTCGCTGCCGCTGCCCAGATTGAGCCGCTGCTCCAGGGCGGCCGCGCCGGCTTGGTCCGGCTCGCTCCACCCGAAGGCTGCATTGACGGCTGGGTCACGCTGGACCGATGGGACAACCCCCGTGAAGAACCCGAGCCGCAACCCATCACGTTGTTCGTGGAAAGCCGCCTCCCCGCTGCCCGGATGCTGGTATTCGGTGCCAACGACTTCGGTGCAGCGCTGCTCCCTGCCGGCCAACTTCTTGGCTACAACGTCACGCTCTGCGACGCCCGACCCGCGTTTGCCCAGCAAAACCGCTTCGCGGGCGCGGACCAGGTAGTGACGGACTGGCCGCACCGCTACCTCGAAGGCGAGGCCGCGGCCGGACGCATCGATGCCCGCACGGTGGTGTGCGTCCTGACCCACGACCCCAAATTCGATATCCCTTTGCTGCAAACGGCGTTGAACCTGAAGCTCGCCTACGTTGGCGCGATGGGTTCGCGGCGAAGCCACCGGCAACGCATCGATGCCTTGCTGGACAAGGGGACCCCGGCCGAGGCCCTGGAGCGTTTGCATTCACCGATCGGGCTGGAGCTCGGCGCCGTGACACCGGCGGAAGTCGCGGTTTCCATCACGGCGGAAATCGTGGCCTCCCGCGGGAGCCGGCCAAGAACAGGAGCGTTCCGCTCCCTCAAAGACAGCTCGGGGCCCATCCACTCGAGCGCTAACACAGACCCTGAAACCCAGGAGGACCCATGGACATGAACACCATCGAGGCCGTGGTGCCCACCACGGACCCTGCCGAGTGGCGTGAAGGTGACGCCTGGCTGGCTGGCGGGACCGTCCTCTTCTCCTACGGAAGCACCGTCCTGCAGCGGCTCCTTGACCTGGGGAACGCGGGCTGGCCGGCCATCACGGTGAGCGATGAGGGCATCGAACTCGCCGCGACCTGCACCGTCGCGGAGCTCTACGCGCTCCCGGAAGCCGCGGAAACCGCCCACCGCGAATGGCCCGGTCTTGCCCTGATCCGTCCCAGCTGTGACTCCTTCGTGGCGTCCTTCAAGATCTGGAACATGTCCACGGTGGGCGGCAACATCTGCACGTCCCTTCCGGCGGGCCCCATGATTTCCCTCTGCGCCGGCCTGGATGGAGTGGCTACCATCCTCAGCCCGGATGGCTCCAGCCGCTCAGTAAGCGTTGCGGACTTCGTCACGGGAGAGCTGCAGAATGTCCTGGCCCCGGGCGAACTCCTCCGGAGCATCCACCTTCCCGCTGAGGCACTCTCCGCCCGCGTGGCGTTCCGGCGTCTGTCCCTGAGCAATCTTGGACGTTCCGGCGTGCTGCTGATCGGCCGGCTTGATCCCGTCTTCGGACTGGTCATCACGGTGACCGCTTCCACCAAACGGCCGGTCCAACTCAGGTTCGCCGCGGACCGGGTTCCGGACGCCGCCACGTTGGCTGCCGCCGTCGAACATTCAATTCCCGCTGACCTGTACCACGACGACATCCACGGCCTGCCCGAGTGGCGGCATGACATGACGTTGCGGCTCGCCGAGGAAATCCGGGCGGAGCTGCTGGACGAATCCATGACCGTGTCCGGCGATTTCTGGCCGCCTCACGCCACATCGCCGCAGCCGTCCGCGCAACCCGAAACCCCAGGCACCTCGAAGGAGGCCTCCCATGGCAATTGAGATCAACGGCGCTGCCTCGCAGGCCACTCCCCGTCCCGGCCAGTGCCTGCGCACCTTCCTGCGCGAGCAAGGAAACTTCGGGGTCAAGAAGGGCTGCGACGGCGGCGACTGCGGAGCGTGCACAGTGCACGTGGACGGCACGCCCGTGCACAGCTGCATCTACCCGGCAGTCCGTGCCGAGGGCAAAGCCGTCACCACCATCGAAGGCCTTGCCACTGCTGAGGGACTCCACCCTGTGCAGGAGCAGTTCATGGAGGGCCAGGGCTTCCAATGCGGTTTCTGCACCGTCGGCATGATGATGACCGCCGCAACGTTCGACGACGAGCAGCGTGCCAACCTGCCGCGGAACCTCAAGGGAAACCTGTGCCGCTGCACCGGGTACCGCTCCATCGCTGACGCGGTGTGCGGGCATTCAAACGACGGTCATAAGCACGACGCCGGAACTGACGTTTCCGGGGCCCCGGCACCTGCCGCCGTGGAAGCCAAAGTGGGACAGCTCGGCGACAACGTCCCCGCACCCGCCAGCCAGGCCGTGGTCACCGGCACTGCCCGTTACACCCTGGATGTCCCGGCGGAGCAACTCCCGGGCCTGCTGCACCTCAAGCTCCTGCGCTCCCCGCATGCCCACGCCCGGATTGTGTCCATCAACAAGGCTCCCGCCCTGGCGGTGCCCGGCGTGGTCGCCGTCTTCACGCACGAGGACGCGCCACAACAGCTGTTCTCGACGGCACAACACGAGATCTACACCGACGATCCGGACGATACCCGGCTGCTGGACACCGTGGTCCGCTTCATTGGCCAGCGCGTTGCCGCCGTCGTTGCCGAATCAGTGGGAGCTGCCGAGGCCGGCGCCCGTGCGCTGGAAGTGGAGTATGAACTCCTGGAGCCCGTCTTCACCCCGCAGGAGGCCATCCTTCCGGGTGCTCCCGCGATCCACGGGGAGAAGGATGCCGTCCAGTCCCGGATTGCCCGGCCGCTGGACAATGTGGTGGCCGAGGTCCATGCGGAACTCGGCAGCGTGGAGGAAGGGTTCGCAGCCGCTGACTTCATCCATGAGCACACGTACCAGACCCAGCGAGTGCAGCACGTGGCGATGGAAACCCACGCGTCCATCGCCTGGGTGGATGAGGACGGTCGGCTGATGGTCCGTTCCTCCAGCCAGGTTCCGTTCCTGGTGAAACGCACCCTGGTGCGGCTCTTCAAGCTCCAGCCCGACAACGTTCGCGTGGTCGCAGGCCGCGTGGGTGGCGGTTTCGGCGGCAAACAGGAAGTGCTCACGGAAGACCTCGTGGCGTTGGCGGCCCTGGTCCTGAAGCGACCCGTGCAGGTGGAGTTCACCCGTACCGAGCAGTTCACTGCCACCACCACGCGCCACCCGTTCACCATCAAGCTCAAGGCGGGAGCCAACCGGGACGGCTACCTCACCGCGCTGCAACTCGACGTGGTCACCAACACCGGCGCTTACGGCAACCACGCGCCGGGCGTCATGTTCCACGGCTGCGGCGAATCCTTGGCTGTGTACAAGTGCGCCAACAAGAAGGTGGATGCCCAGTCCGTGTATACCAACACGGTCCCGGCGGGCGCCTTCCGTGGATATGGCTTGAGCCAGATGATTTTCGCCATCGAATCCGCCATCGACGAGCTCGCCGTGGGGATCGGCATGGACCCCCTGGAGTTCAGGCTTAAGAACATGGTCCGTTCCGGCGACCACATGCTCTCCACCACGCCCGAGCCGGAAGAAGACGTGCATTATGGAAGCTACGGGCTGGACCAGTGCGTGGACTTGGTGCGCGACGCGTTGGACCGGGGCAAGGAACGCTACCGTGCCGCGGGCCTCGACGACCTCGGTCCGGAGTGGGTCACCGGTGAAGGCGCGGCACTGTCCATGATCGATACCGTTCCGCCGCGCGGCCACTTCGCCCACACCCGCGTGAGCCTGGAAGCCGACGGAAGGTTCGCCGTCGACGTTGGAACGGCGGAATTCGGGAACGGCACCACAACGGTCCACGCGCAATTGGCGGCCACGGCGCTGGCTTCCTCGGCGTACAAGATTCAGGTGCGGCAGTCGGATACGGACCTCGTTGAGCACGACACTGGCGCGTTCGGTTCGGCCGGAACGGTGGTGGCCGGAAAGGCAACGCTTGCCGCGGCACTGGAACTCGCCACCCGGATCCAAACCGTAGCGGCGTCTTTGACCGGTGTTCCGTTGGCGGACTGCCGTTTGGTGGATGGAGCCGTGGAATGCGGCGACCGTTCGGTGCCGCTCAAGGAGATTTACGACGCCGGCACTCTCCAGGGCGTCCGGCTCGCCGCCGACGGCAACTGGGGTGGGACGCCGCGCTCGGTGGCCTTCAACGTCCATGGATTCCGGGTCGCCGTCAACACGGGAACGGGGGAGTTGCGGATCCTGCAGAGCGTCCAGGCGGCCGACGCGGGCGTGGTGGTCAACCCGCGGCAATGCCGGGGGCAGATCGAAGGCGGCATTGCACAGGCACTGGGTGCCACGTTGTACGAGGAAGTGAAGGTGGATGACCACGGCCAGGTCACCACGGACATCCTGCGCCAGTACCACATTCCGTCCTTTGCGGACGTGCCCCGGAGCGAGGTGTACTTCGCCACCACCAACGACTCCACCGGCCCGCTCGGCGCCAAGTCCATGAGCGAAAGCCCGTTCAACCCCGTGGCTCCCGCATTGGCCAACGCCATCCGGAACGCCACCGGGATCCGCTTCGGTCAACTGCCCATCGCCCGGGACAAGATCTACCTGGCCCTCCGCGACCGCACCACTGCACCCGTCTAACCCACCCTGCCCAACTGGCCCAACTGGGTCGCAGATCAGGTCGTTCCCAGCGCTGGGAACGACCTGATCTGCGACCTACTTGGGTGAAAGGGGGAGCTCCATGAACACGCTGTTCGGATCCAAGGTGTAGTCGGCAAAAGGAGCGCACTCCGTGAACCCGTGCTTGGCATACAAACGCCGCGCGGGAGCGAAGTACTCCTCGGTCCCCGTTTCCAGGGCAATCCGGTCATAGCCGCGGTTTCGTGCCTCCGCCAGAATATGGTTCAGCATCAACGTGGCTACGCCGCGCCCCCGGGCCCCGGAAGTGGTCCGCATCGACTTGATCTCCGCTTCGCCCGGCACCCCCAGCACCTTCAAGGCCCCGCAACCCAGGAGCTCCCCGTTCTCGCGTGCAGTCCAGAATGTGATGGACTCGTGCCGCAACGCCGAATGATCCAGGGCATGAACGCTCTCCGCGGGCGAGGTGGCGAACATATCGGCCAGGTGCTCGCTTAGGAGGGCATGGACGTCGGGGCGTGCGGGATCGTCGGTTTCGATGCGGATCATGCCCCCAAATTTACCCTTCCAGGAGGTGCAGCTGGTCCTTGGTATCCAGGTCCTCGCCGGAGCAGAGATCGCTGCAGTCCACCAGATCCACCAGGCCCGGGTGTGCCTTCAGGAAGGATCGCGCACCGGTATCACCGCTCGCTGCCGCAGCGGCTTCGGCGCGAAGCCCGACGTCGATAATCACTGGGTGCCGCCGCTTAAGCTGGCCCGACTCATCAGGGTAGGCGGCCGCGGTGATCCGACCGGGCCGGTGGCTGCCCAGCAACCTGCTCACCGCCGTCGGGGTTAAGCCGGGCTGGTCCACCAGCGCAACCATGATGCTGTTGCCCTGCGATGCCGCCTCGATTCCCGTGCGGAATGAGCCCGCCATTCCTTTTGCCCATGTGGCGTTTTCCACCACGGTGTAACGGTCCAGGTCCGTGCTGTTCCTGATGCGTTCGGCTTCGGCACCGAGTACCACCACAACCTCACGGCAGCCGCCGTCGAACAGGGTGTCGGCCACCACTTCAACCAGTGTGCGCCCGCGGAAAGGCAGCAGGGCTTTGGGGCCGCGGCCCAAGCGTGTGCCGGCCCCGGCAGCGAGCAGGACGCCGGTGATGGGCGCCTTGCCGGATTGAGTCATAAACACACCATACGCGCGGGGTTCCATGCGGTCTCTAGCTCCTTCAAGGCTTTCCAGTACATCTACCAAAATCGGTTGCAAACTACTCATGGGTAGGGCTGTTGGCGGCGTCCGGCGGCGATTACTGTCTGAAGGGACACGTTCAAATCAGCTCTGGTGCAATGACGCGTGGAGGTCAGCAAGATGGCGGGCAGTTTCGAAATTCTCAAGGCAGGAACCAACACCTTCCGTTTCCGGCTCACGGCCGACGATGGAACCGTTGTGGCAGTGTCGCCACAGTTCCCGAGCCTGGCAGCCGTGGTTGCCGGGATCAATGCAGTCCGGGAGAACGCAGCCACCGGATTCGTCGTGGACCGGAGGAATCTGGGGACGTAGCTTGTCCGGTTGAACGCAAAGGTGGCGGCAGTGTTCGTTGGGAACACTGCCGCCACCTTTTTCATGCGCTCTTACGGGCCGACTTGTCTGGCGTCGCCTAGTTACGCGTCTCCGCCGGCGCCACCCGTGGTGCCCGCGTTGACGTCGAGCAGTTTGTAACGGTCAATCGCGTACGACGGCGCGCCCTCCTCGACCTCGCCCCTCGCCGCCAGCATCTGCAGGGTTTTGGTGACGATGGAGTGGGTGTCGTTTTTGAAGTAGCGGCGTGCGGCTTGGCGGGTGTCGGAGAAGCCGAAGCCGTCTGCTCCGAGGGAGGCGAAGTCGTTGGGGATGTATTGGCGGATTTGGTCGGGGATGGCTTTCATGTAGTCGGAGACGGCGATGACGGGTCCGTGGTGGCCGTTGAGTTGTTGTGTGATGAAGGGGGTGGGTGCGGGTTGGCCGGGGTTGAGGAAGGCGTGTTCGTCGGCGGCGAGTCCGTCGCGTCGGAGTTCGTTCCAGGAGGTGACGGACCAGACGGTCGCGGCGACGCCCCAGTCCTCGTTGAGGATGCGGGCGGCGTCGAGGGCCCAGGGGACGGAGACGCCGGAGGCGAGGATTTGGGCGGTGGGCCGGTTTGGGTCTCCGTTGGTGGCTTGGGGGGCGTCTGCGAGTTTGTAGATGCCTTTGAGGAGCCCTTGGGTGTCGAGGTTGTCGGGTTCGGCGGGTTGGGTGATGGGTTCGTTGTAGACGGTGAGGTAGTACATCACGTTTTTATCCGTGCTGTTTTCGCCGTACATGGTTTCGAGGCCGTGGCGGATGATGTGGCCGATTTCGTAGCCGTAGGCGGGGTCGTAGGTGCGTACGGCGGGGTTGGTCGCGGCGAGCAGGGGTGAGTGTCCGTCGGCGTGTTGGAGTCCTTCGCCGGTGAGGGTGGTTCGTCCTGCGGTGGCGCCGATGATGAAGCCGCGGGTCATTTGGTCCGCGGCGGCCCAGAAGGAGTCGCCGGTGCGTTGGAAGCCGAACATGGAGTAGAACACGTAGATCGGGACCAGGGGTTCGCCGTGGGTGGCGTAGGAGGTTCCGGCGGCGGTGAACGCGGCGACGGCTCCGGCTTCGTTGATGCCGGGGTGGATGAGTTGGCCGGCGGGGGATTCTTTGTAGGCCAGGACGAGGTCGCGGTCTACGGAGAGGTAGTTCTGGCCTTTGGGGTTGTAGATTTTCGCGGTGGGGAAGAACGCGTCCATGCCGAAGGTGCGGGATTCGTCCGGGACGACCGGGACGAGGCGGTTGCCGAAGTTTTTGTCCCGCATCAGGTCCTTCAACAAACGGACGAAGGCCATGGTGGTCGCGGCTTGTTGTTTGCCGGAGCCGCGTTTGGCGATCTCGTAGGACTTGGTTTCGGGCAGGGTCACGGGGGTGTGGGAGGGGCGGCGTTCGGGCAGGAACCCGCCGAGGGCTTTGCGGCGTTCCATGAGGTACTGGATTTCGGGGGCGTCCATGCCGGGGTGGTAGTACGGGGGCCGGTAGAGGTCCGCGTCGAGTTGTTCGTCGGTGATGGGGATGCGCAGGTGGTCGCGGAAGGCTTTGAGGTCTTCCATGGTCAGTTTCTTCATTTGGTGGGTCGCGTTGCGGCCCTCGAAGTGCGGTCCCAGGCCGTAGCCCTTGACGGTTTTGGCGAGGATGACGGTGGGTTTGCCCTTGAACTCCGTTGCTGCCTTGTACGCGGCGTAGACCTTGCGGTAGTCGTGGCCGCCGCGTTTGAGGTTCCAGATCTGTTCATCGCTGAGGTCCGCGACCATGTCCTTGGTTTGCGGGGTGCGGCCGAAGAAGTGTTCGCGGACGAACCCGCCGGATTCGGCTTTGTAGGTTTGGTAGTCACCATCGGCGGTTTCGTTCATGAGCTTGACCAGGGCGCCGTCGGTGTCGTTCTCCAGGAGGGTGTCCCATTCCCGGCCCCAGACGACCTTGATCACGTTCCAGCCCGCGCCGCGGAAGAACGCCTCCAGCTCCTGCATGATCTTGCCGTTGCCGCGGACGGGTCCGTCGAGGCGTTGGAGGTTGCAGTTGATGACGAAGTTCAGGTTGTCCAGGTTCTCGTTCGCGGCGAGCTGGAGCAGGCCACGGGATTCGGGTTCGTCCATTTCCCCGTCACCGAGGAACGCCCAGACCTGCTGGTCGGTGGTGTCCTTGATCCCGCGGTTGTGCAGGTACCGGTTGGACTGGGCCTGGTAGATCGCGTTCATCGGGCCGATACCCATCGACACGGTCGGGAACTCCCAGAACCCGGGCATCAGGCGCGGGTGCGGGTAGGAAGACAGGGCATGGCCTTCCTTGGACTTCTCCTGCCGGAACCCGTCCAGATCCTCCTCCGTGAGCCGGCCTTCCATGAACGCCCTGGCGTACATGCCCGGAGACGCGTGGCCCTGGAAGAACACCTGGTCCCCGCCCGAGGGGTGGTCCTTGCCGCGGAAGAAGTGGTTGAACCCCACCTCATACAACGTCGCGGCCCCGGCGTAGGTGGAGATATGCCCGCCCACACCAATATCGGCCCGCTGCGCCCGGTGCACCATCACGGCCGCGTTCCACCGCATGTACGCCCGGTACCGGCGCTCGAACTCCTCGTTGCCCGGGAACACCGCTTCCTGGTCCACCGGGATCGTGTTCACGTAATCAGTGGTCGTCACCATCGGAACACCCACGCTCCGGGCACCAGCACGCTGCAACAACGAACGCATAATGTACTGCGCCCGCTCCGTACCCTGCTCCGCGATCAACGCATCAAGGGACTCAATCCACTCCGCGGTCTCTTCCGGATCACGATCAGGCAACTGGGCAGTCAACCCACTAAGGATGTGTGAGGTCTCTTCTCCTGCAGCCACGTCCAACCTCTCTTCATTGAATGTCTGGGCGCTTGCTCTGTGGGGGCGCTCATGGAATTTCGTATTGTGAGAATAAAATTCTGCAATTCGAGATTACGCACGCCTGCTGGGCAGCGTCAATACGGATTGCGGGACCGCTACAGTCAACTCCTGTCTGTCGAGCCAATCAACAGAATGTGACCCGTCATACAGTTCAACCCTTGACGTGACGTGACCTGAGTCATAGAGTTCTTTCACTATTCAATAACTTGTTTTCATAATGTGGAAACAGTACGAAGTGGAGATCCACGATGCAGACGACTTCATCAGTCGGCGTCACTGGGACTCCGGAAGAAGATGAGCACCAAGGCGGGCACCACCTGCTTTCCGTAGGAAATACGGAACTCTGTGCCATCGCTTCCGAAGCCTCAGGCCGTACCATCAGCCCCAGCCTCTACAACATTGACCTCGCACCCACCAAGGCCAAAGGCCGAAAGTGGACCAGTTACAGCATCTTTACCCTCTGGGCCAACGACGTCCACAGCCTGGGTAACTATGCCTTTGCCATCGGCCTGTTCTCGCTGGGGCTGGGCGGTTGGCAGATCCTGGTTGCCTTGGGCATTGGGGCCGTGTTGCTCTTTGCCCTCCTGAACTTCTCCGGCTTCATGGGCCAGAAGACGGGTGTTCCGTTCCCCGTCATGAGCCGCATCAGCTTTGGTATCCGTGGCGCCCAGATCGCCAGTCTGGTCCGTGGCGCCGTCGCTGTCGCCTGGTTCGGTATCCAGACGTACCTTGCCTCCGTGGTACTGCGCGTCCTGCTGGTCGCTATCGCGCCGGGCCTCAAGGACCTGGACAGCAATTCCATCCTTGGCCTTTCCACGCTTGGCTGGTTCTCCTTTGTTGTCTTGTGGATCGTCCAGTTGGTCATCGTGAGCTTCGGCATGGAAATGATCCGTAAGTACGAGGCCTTCGCCGGGCCCATCATCCTCGTCACCATGGCCGCCATCGCCGTGTGGGTCTTCATCGAAGCAGGCGGCGCCATCCAGTGGTCCGGAATCAAGGGCCTCGAAGGTACCGAGATGTGGCTGACCATCTTTGCCGGCGGTGCCCTCTGGGTTTCCATCTACGGCACGTTCGTCCTGAACTTCTGCGACTTCACGCGGTCCTCCACCTCCAAGAAATCCATTGTCAAGGGCAACTTCTGGGGCATTCCCATCAACATGCTGGTCTTCGGAGCCATCGTCGTGATCATGGCCGGCGGACAGTACAAGATCAACGGCACGGTCATCGAGAGCCCTTCGGACATTGTCCAGAGCATCCCGAACACGCTCCTGCTGGTCCTCGCCTGCCTTGCCCTGCTGATCCTGACCATCGCCGTGAACCTGATGGCCAACTTCGTGGCTCCCGTCTACGCGCTGACCAACCTGTTCCCGCGGCACCTGAACTTCCGCCGGGCTGCCTGGGTCAGCGGCATCATCGGCCTGGTCATCCTTCCCTGGAACCTGTACAACAACCCGATTGTCATCGTGTACTTCCTCGGTGGCCTCGGCGCACTCCTCGGCCCGCTGTTCGGCGTGGTCATGGCTGACTACTGGCTGGTCCGTCGCGGCAAGGTCAACGTCCCCGAGCTGTACACCGAGGATCCCAAGGCTGCGTACTTCTACAAGCGCGGCGTGAACCCCAAGGCGATCATCGCCATGATCCCGGCAGCGGCACTGGCCATCGCCATCGCCTTCCTCCCGGGGCTGGCAGCCGCGGCTCCGTTCGCCTGGTTCATCGGCGCGGGCCTCGCCGCACTCACGTACTTCGCCGTGGCTGACAAGAAGCAGCAGCACGAAGACGTCTCCGGCGAGCCGATCGCCGTCGCCAGCACCCACTAAAGCATCAGCAACGGTGATGCCCGCCCTCCCGGCCTCCGAATCCCTGCGGACGCCGGCGAGGGCGGGCATGGCCATTGAGAGGAAACCATGCGCATCCTGGTCGCAAACGTGAACACCACCCAGTCCATGACCGATTCCATTGCAGCCCAGGCACGGGCCGCCGCCGCGCCCGGCACGGAAATCATCGGCATCACCCCGCGCTTCGGCGCTGATTCCTGCGAAGGAAACTTCGAAAGCTACCTGGCTGCCATCGCCGTCATGGACGCAGTGGTCAACTATCCGGAGCCGTTCGACGCCGTCATCCAGGCCGGTTACGGCGAACACGGCCGGGAGGGTCTCCAGGAACTCCTCGACGTCCCGGTAGTGGACATCACCGAGGCCGCCGCCAGCACAGCGATGTTCCTCGGCCACAAGTACTCCGTGGTCACCACCCTGGACCGGGCCGTTCCGCTCATCGAAGACCGCCTCAAGCTGGCCGGACTCGATGCCCGTTGCGCGTCGGTGCGGGCCAGCGGCATGGCCGTACTGGAGCTGGAAGAACATCCGGACCGCGCCGTGGAAGCCATCGTCGGCCAGGCCGAGGAAGCCGTCAGTAAGGACCACGCCGAAGTGATCGTCCTGGGCTGTGGTGGCATGGCCGGACTGGATGACCAGATCCGCCAGCGCACTGGCGTTCCCGTGGTGGATGGCGTGGCTTCGGCCGTCACCATCGCCGAGTCCCTCGTCCGCCTGGGCCTCTCCACGTCCAAGGTCCGCACCTACGCCGCACCGCGCCCCAAGACTGTCATAGGCTGGCCGATAACTCCCGCGGCCCAGACCGCCGCACGCTAAGGCAACCCCGAAAGGCAACCATATGACTGACCCAAGCCTGCCCTCCGACCCGAGGGTCGCCGTCGTTACCGGGGCCGGTTCCGGTATCGGCAGGGCGGTTGCCCGGCTCATGCTCGCCGAGGGCTATCGTGTTGCCCTGGCGGGCCGCCGCGAGGCGCAGCTGCTGGAGACGGCGGAGGGTCACCCCGAGGCGCTTGCGGTTCCGTGCGACGTAACAGTGCCCGACGACGTCGCCCGCCTTTTCGGTGAGGTGCGCCAGCGCTGGGGTCGGGTGGATGTCCTCTTCAACAATGCAGGCATCTTTGGGCCCTCCGGCGACGTGGGGGACTTGGATGTGGCGGAATGGGAAGCAACGCTGCGGGTCAACGTGACGGGCTCCATGCTGTGCGCCGCCGAGGCGGTCCGGACCATGAAAGCCCAGTCGCCGCAGGGTGGGCGGATCATCAACAACGGATCCATCTCCGCGCACTCGCCCAGGCCCAGGTCCGTGGCCTACACCGTGACCAAGCATGCGATGACCGGCCTGACCAAGAGCATCGAATTGGACGGCCGTGGCTTCGGCATCACGTGCGGGCAGATCGATATCGGCAACACCCGCACCGAAATCATGGACACCATCGGTGTTGGATCGGGTGCGCTGCAGGCCGACGGGTCACGCAAGGTGGAGCCGATGTTCCCCGTGGACGACGCCGCCCGGGCCGTGCTCCTCATGGCCAACATGCCGGCCTCGGCCAGCGTGGGTTCCCTGGTGGTGACTGCGGCAGGGATGCCCTTCGTAGGCCGCGGCTAGGGGAGCGGCCCGCAACCTTCACCCCGAGTGGCCCAACCCGGCAGCTCAGCCTGATCCACTCTGGCCACGCGGCTGCTCAGCCTGCGCCACCCTTGATCCACCCCAGCGGCCCACCCGTGCCGCCGCGACCAACTTTGCCGCTGCCAGCCCCCGAATCGCCGTATTTCCCGGCGATTCGGGGGCTTTCCCATGCCAAAGAAGGTGGTGGCGGCACACCATCCTTGGCATACCAAACCAATCATGACTTCCATATTATGGAAAAGCTTTCTCCCCTTGCGGAATCATGTGAGCAGGATTACATTGAAAAACATCCCCCGAAAATGAGGGGCTGTTCCCAAACTGATTGGTTCAGATCAATGAAGATCCCAGACTCTGCGGCGCTGAAGGCGAGTTCGGCCCCGCGGAAGAAGAAGCCACTGTATAAGTCGCTCTTCTTCCAAATTCTGATCGCCGTCGTCGCAGGTGTACTCATCGGCCACTTTTGGCCGACCATCGGGTCCACCCTCCGGCCGTTGGGCGATGGATTCATTCAACTCATCAAGATGATCATCGCCCCGCTGATCTTCCTCGTGATCGTCACGGGCATCTCAGCGGTCGGCGACGTCAAGGCGGTCGGACGGGTCGGGGTCAAAGCGCTCCTCTACTTCACCGGCGCTACCCTCTTCGCCCTGGTCTTCGGGCTCATCGTGGCCAACATTGTCCAGCCCGGTGCCGGCCTGAACATCGATCCGGCAACCCTTTCCCAGGACGCCCTCAACGCCAAGACCGGCAACGCTCCGCCCAAGGACGCCGCTGCGTTCATCCTGGATGTGATTCCCACCAGTGTGATCGGTGCCTTCGCCAACAACAGCCTGCTCCAGGTGCTGTTCTTCTCGGTGTTCTTCGGTGCAGCAATCGTAGTGATCGGCCGTGAGCGTTGCATGCCCGTCATCAGCCTCATGGAAACCGTGCTGGAACTGATCTTCAAGATCATGTCCTGGATCATGAAAGTTGCCCCGATCGGTGCCTTCGGCGCCATGGCCTTCATCATCGGCCAATACGGGCTGGGTACCCTCAGCACCTACGCACTCCTGATTGCTGCCTGCTACGGGGCTGCAATCGTCTTCATCGGCCTGCTGTTCCTGGTGGCCTGGGGCTTCGCCCGCGTTCCGCTGTGGAGCTTCCTCAAGTACACCCGCGAGGAATTCCTGCTGGCACTCGGCACGGCCTCCACCGAGGCTGTTATGCCCCGCATCATGACCAAGCTGACCAATGCCGGCTGCTCCCGGGCCACCACCGGCCTGGTGGTTCCGACGGGTTACTCCTTCAACCTGGACGGCGCAGCGATCTACCTCTCGATTTCGCTGCTGTTCCTGGCACAGGCTTTCGGCCACAACCTGGATCTCGGCCAGCAGTTGGCTGCCTTGGGTGTGCTGCTCCTGACCTCCAAGGGCATGGCCGGCGTCCCTGGCTCATCGTTCCTGGCACTCTCTGCAACGGCTGCGGCCCTGGGTATCTTCCCGGTCGCCGGCGTGGCGCTCCTCCTCGGAGCCGACCGCCTCATGGACTCCATGCGCGTCGTGGTGAACCTGTTGGGCAACTGCGTGGCCACGTTCGTGGTGGCCAAGTGGGAAGGCCAGTTCGACCGCAGCGTCATGCTCCGCGCCTTCAAGGGTGAAATCACCAACGAGGACTCCGCCATCATGCTCGGCAAGGAAGACGTGTATGAAGAGCAGGAACTCGAGCGCATCAGCGGAGGCCAGAACCCGTCGCCAAAGTTCCGCGGTGGCCCCACCAAGGACAACATCCCGCAGTTTGAGATGAGCAAGAAGGGCCCGGCCGAAACCCCGGTCTGCCCGGACTAAGCCTGACTGACGGACCAGCAGCCGGCGACCCCTTCACCAAGGGGCGTCGGCCGCCGTCGTTAAGGGCAGTTACAAGGGGAGCAGCGCCGAGAGGTCGGCCCGCAGTCCGGAGGCGGCCACCCGACCGGCGGCTACTGCTTCTCCCCACGAAATCCGTCCCGTCACCAGCTCGAGCCAGGTGGCGCCGTCGGTCTCGATGACGTTCGGGGGAGTGCCGCGCGTGTGCCGCGGGCCCTCAACGCACTGCGTCACGCCGAACGGCGGCACGCGGACCTCCACGGAATTGCCCGGCGCGCGGGCTGTGACTTCCTCCAGGGAGTAGCGGACCGCCGTCGCAATGGTAGGGCGCGACGGCGGGGTGGCACCTTTCGCAGTGCCGGAACCGCCGGAGGGCCCGACGGCGGTTTGCCAGGCTTCCAGCGCGGCGCGGCCCTCCTGGATGTCGATGCGGCGTCGTGCAACTGCCATGGTGAAAACTCGCTCCTTCTGTCTGACGAAATTAGTCGGGTTAGCCGAGCATTGCGGACACGGCGTGACCCAAACGGATCTTTCCCACTTGCCGTCCGCCGCCAAGCACTGGTTCCACGACGCGCTCCAGGACGTTGGACACAGCGGGAATATTCACGGCGCCGCTGACGGCCAGGAGCGTCAGGCCTATCAAGGAGGTGGCGCGGAGGTTGCCGTCCAATACCTTGACGGCAACAGTGGCGCCCGTTGGGGTGGCGAGGACCAGCACGCCTTCCGCGCCGATTTTGGCCAGGACCTCCAACTCTTCCATGACGATCGTGTTGGCCTCGCCCTTGCCCTGCACGGCCCACGGGTAGTCCAGCATGGACGTGGCGATGGTGGCGGCGCGGGCGTTGGACGCAGGGTCGCCAGGGGCCTTCGCCAGCCTGGAGTAGGCCCGCGCCAGGCCCGTGAGGGAGATTGCTGCAACGGGGGCTCCACAGCCGTCGATGCCCAAATGGGAGATGGCCTCGCCGCTGTATTCCTCGATCACGGCGCGTACGCGTTGCTGCAGGGGGTGGTTCGGCTCAAGGTAGCTGCGGAGGTCCCAGCTGTTCTCCACGCAGGCCCACAGGAAGGCCGCGTGCTTGCCGGAACAGTTGAACGCGAGTTTCGACTCTCCGCGTTCGGAACGGACCAGCCAGTTCCGGGCCGTCTCGTCCTGCGGCCAGGCAGCGGGGCATTGGAGTTGGTCCACGCGAAGCCCGGCGGCCTTGAGCATGCCCTCCACCACGTCCATATGGTCCAGGGAACCGGTGTGGCTGCCGCAGGCGACGGCCACTTGGGCGCCCCGCAGCGGAACGCCGGCCTGCATGGCCGCGAGTGCCTGGAAAGGCTTGAGGGTGGAGCGGGCCATGATGGGGGCGTCGATGTCGCCGAGGCTCGTGACCACATTGCCGTCGCCGGACAGGACTACCGCTGCGCCGATGTGCCGTGATTCGATGAAACCGCTGCGTTCGATCACTGCAAGTTCGACGGCGGACTCAACAGTAAACGTTTCATGGGAACTCAGTGGCATGTGCCAAGTCTAGGGCGCAGGGCGGGTTCATCCCGTTCCGCCCATCGACACACCTTAGGACTCGCGCGGCTTCACAAAGTACCCTTGAGGACTGTGAAGGTACTCGTCATTGGCCCAGGCGGCCGCGAACACGCCATTGTCCGCTCTCTGCTTGAAGACCCCAACGTTTCCGAGGTCCACGCGGCACCCGGCAACGCAGGCATCAGCAAACTGGTCCCCACGCACGCAATCGACGGGAACAACCCTGAAGCCGTGTCTGCCCTCGCCACCAAGCTGGCCGTGGACCTGGTGGTCGTAGGTCCGGAAGCTCCCCTGGCCGCAGGTGTCTCGGATGCCGTGCGCGCTGCTGGTATTCCAGTCTTCGGTCCCAGCAAGGAAGCTGCCCAGCTCGAAGCCTCCAAGGCGTTCGCCAAGCAGATCATGGCGGAAGCCGGCGTCCCCACCGCGATGGCCCGCGTTGCCGTGAACGCCGAGGAAGCGGCCGACGCCCTGGATACCTTCGGCGCTCCCTATGTTGTGAAGGACGATGGCCTCGCAGCAGGCAAGGGCGTGGTTGTCACGCGCAACCGGGACGAGGCCCTGGCCCACGCGCAGGCTTGCTTCGACGCCGGCGGAACCGTGGTGATCGAGGAATTCCTTGATGGTCCGGAAGTCTCCCTGTTCGTCCTCTGCGACGGCCGCACCACCGTGCCGCTGTCCCCGGCGCAGGACTTCAAGCGCATCTTCGACAACGACGAAGGACCCAACACCGGTGGCATGGGTGCCTACACTCCGCTTGAGTGGGCTCCGGAAGGCTTGGTCCAGGAAGTCATCGACCGCGTGGCCCAGCCCACCGTGGACGAGATGGCCCGCCGTGGCACCCCGTTTGTCGGTGTCCTCTACTGCGGCCTCGCCCTGACCTCCCGCGGGACCCGTGTGATCGAGTTCAACGCACGCTTCGGCGACCCGGAAACGCAGGCTGTCCTGGCCCGCCTCAAGACGCCGCTCGGTGCCCTGCTCCTGGCAGCCGCCAAGGGCGAACTGGACACCGCAGAAGAGCTGCGCTGGTCCAAGGACACGGCTGTCGCCGTCGTCGTTGCCGCCGAAAACTACCCGGACACGCCCCGCACCGGCGACCGCATCCGCGGCCTGAAGAAGGTTGACGAGCTGGACGGCGTCCACGTTGTCCACGCCGGCACCAAGCTGGACGACGAAGGCAAGGTTGTCTCCGCCGGTGGCCGCGTCCTCGCGGTGGTGGCGCTCGGTTCCGATCTGGTTGAGGCCCGCGAAAAAGCGTACGACGGCGTGGAGCTGGTTCAGCTGGAAGGCTCACAGTTCCGTACGGACATTGCAGGCAAGGCCGCACGCGGCGAAATCCGGGTGCCGTACACGGCTACCGGCACCATCCCGAAAGTACAGGCCTGAGCATGACTGAATCCCTTCCCACCGGCGGTTTCGAAACCGAGGCGCTGCAGCTTCCGGGCTGGACGCACGTCTATTCCGGCAAGGTGCGCGACCTCTACGTTCCGGCCGATGAGTCCATTACCGAAAAGTTCGGCCAGGATTGCGTCCTGGTGGTGGCCAGCGACCGCATCAGCGCCTACGACCACGTGCTGAGCAGCGAAATCCCGGACAAGGGCCGCATCCTCACGCAGCTGAGCCTGTGGTGGTTCGAGCAGTTGGACGTGGAACACCATGTCCTCGCTTCCACTGTTGAGGGCGGCGTACCGGCCGAGGTTGAGGGCCGGGCCATGATCTGCAAGAAGCTGGACATGTTCCCGGTGGAGTGCATCGCCCGCGGGTACCTTACGGGTTCGGGCCTGGCTGAATACAACGTGTCCCGGACAGTCTGCGAGATTCCCTTGCCCGAGGGCCTCGTTGACGGCTCGCGCCTGGAGACCGCGCTGTTCACGCCGTCCGCCAAGGCCGAGGTGGGCGAACACGACGAGAACATCACCTACGACGACGTCGTGGCGATGGTTGGCGACGACATCGCCGCGCGTCTCAGTGAGCTCACGCTGAAGATCTACACCCGCGCCGAGGAGATCGCCCGTGAACGCGGCATCATCCTTGCGGACACCAAGGTGGAGTTCGGCATCGATGCGGGCACCGGCGTGATCACGCTCGGTGACGAAGTCCTGACCCCGGATTCTTCGCGGTTCTGGGATGCGTCCACGTATGCGCCGGGCAAGTCGCAGCCTTCCTACGACAAGCAGTACGTCCGCGACTGGCTGACGTCCGCCGAGTCGGGCTGGGACAAGGCCTCGGACACTCCGCCGCCGGCTCTTCCCGCGGATGTCGTGGAGCGCACGCGTGCCCGCTACGTTGAGGCTTACGAGAAACTGACGGGCCGCACCTTCGCGTAACCCGCACCCAACTGGGGGACAGCACTGGCTCCACTGAGCACTCACTGGAGCAAGTGCTGTCCCCCAGTTGGCTTTAAACGGCTTCCGTGTGCGACGCAGCCGCGCGGCGTTCAGCGAGACGGATCTCCAGCACGGCGTCCATGGCCTGCTGCACCCGGTCCGAAGCGCCGGCGGCACTGAAGTCGTGCTGGGCTTCTTCCAGGAAATGCAGGGCCTCGGACGTTTCGCCGGCAGCCTTCAACGACTTGCCCAGCAGCAACGACACCTCCCCGGCGGTGTGGCGGGCAAGGGCCTTGCGGTCCTGGTAGATTTCGCGGAGCTTTTCGACGGCGGCAGGAATGTCCCCGGTCAGGTACAGCCAGCGGGCGCGAATGAAGGCGACTTCCAGCTGGTCTGTCTTATTGCCGCCCACAATCGACAACGCCAACTCCGCCCGCTCGATCGCGGACAGCGTTTCCGGCTCCACAATGCCCGACGACAAGCGGACCGCCGCGGAGGCCTTGTTGAAACGGGCCCACAGCTCAATGTCGTTGGCAGGGGAGAGGAGCTTTGCCGCACGTTCGTGGTGCTTGATGCCCTCGGCGTAGTCATGGCGCATGAAGGCTACGTTGCCCACAACCCATGCCACCTCGCCGGCCAGTTGCGACATGGAGTGCTCGTCCATGTGCTCGATCATGGCCAGGCAGTATTCCCACGCTTCGTCCAGCTTGCCGCTCTCCGCCAGGGCGCCGATCAGCGCGCGGTGCGCACCAATGATCAACGTGGAACCCTTGGGCAGCTGCTCGCACAGTTTCACGGCTTGCTTTGCATGCTCGACGGCGGTGGCCAGCTGACCTTGCCCGTGACACACTGCGGCAAGCATCTGCCAGGCACGAACTCCGAGGCCGGCGGATTCGGTGGCCATGGGGTGCTCCAGCAGGTGTTCCACGATCTGCTGGCATTCCTTGAGCAGGCCTTGCTTCATCACGCACTCGGCCTGCATGTACGTCATGTTCCACCAGGCACTGTTGTTCTTGGCTTCCAAGGCAATCTGCGCGGCGGTGGCTGCATGCGTCGCGGCGAGCGGATAATCACGCAAGTCCCACGCTTGCCGGGCGTAGAGACCCGCCAGGACGTATTCAGCATCGCTGACGGAGACGGGTTGGCTCCAGGCTTCCAACGCCTTGGGGGCCAGTTCGAGTCGGCGTGCGAGCTCTTCGATGACCTCGGCCGTAGGCTCACGCCGACCGGTCTCCAGAAGGGAGATGTAGCTCGGGGAATACAGGTTCTTGCCCAGCTCAGCCTGGGTCAATCCGCGTTCGAGCCGTTCGGCACGCAACTTCTCGCCGAATCCGTTTCCCACGGGTCCCTCCTCCTGAACATGTCTCTGCGACAGATACCCTTGACAGTCTCTGTGGAAAACATTTTACAATGTATGTCAACAGGGACCGTGTAATTTCCGTAACGAATCCGACTCGCATTGGGGAACACTATGTTCAAGAAAATCGCCGCTTCGGTGGCATTGGCAGGCGCTCTTGCGTTCACGGTTGCGGCTCCCGCAGTCGTCTCCGCGGCATCGTCCGTGGATTCCAACTCTTCCGTAAGTGCCATTGGCAACTGGCCGGATCCGATGCGCGCCAGCGTGTCGACACCGACGAAGTCAACGGACACCACCTACACCCCATCATCGATCGGCAACTGGCCCGACCCGATGTAAGCAACACCTTCGAAGAAACCCCGGAGCAACGAGCTGCTCCGGGGTTTCTTTTTGCCTCCGTTGTTGGGCCCGAACTGCGGCGGAAAAGACCGAGCATGGGGCGCAAGCAGGCCCGCGATGCTCGTCCGGTAAAGATTCCGGGAGCTGGATAAACAAAAATGGCGCCGATTTCTCGACGCCATTTTCGTTATTGGTCGGGATGACAGGATTTGAACCTGCGACCTCTTCGTCCCGAACGAAGCGCGCTACCAAGCTGCGCTACATCCCGATCCGCTGCGAAAGCAACTGTTCAAGGATAGCTGAATCGATGCCGGATGCGAAATCGGGGGAGCGGTGTCACTCGTCACAACAGCACCGCCAGCCCCAGCGACGGACAGCTAGACCAGCGAGTCCCGCCAAGCCCCATGCAGCCGTGCAAACCGGCCGCCACCCGAGATGAGTTCGGCAGGCGTTCCGTCCTCCACAATGCGGCCGTCATGGACCACCAGCACGCGGTCGGCGGTCTCAACCGTAGACAATCGGTGCGCGATGATGATCGCGGTCCGGGCGCTGTTGGAGCCGGCAACTCCCTCCAAAAGGTTCGCCAGTCCCTGCTGCACCATTCGTTCCGAGGGGATGTCCAGGGAAGAAGTGGCTTCGTCGAGGATCAGTACCGCGGGAGCTGCAAGGAATGCGCGGGCGAAACCGATGAGCTGCCGCTGTCCCGAGGAGACCCGTCCGCCGCGCTTGTTCACGTCGGTGTCGTACCCGTCGGGAAGTCTCATGATGAACTCGTGTGCACCCACGGCCGCAGCTGCTGCCTCGATCTCGGCCCGTGAGGCTTCAGGACGGCCAAGGGCGATGTTGTCCGCCACAGATCCGCTAAAGAGGAAGGCCTCCTGCGTCACCATCACCACGGCGCGGCGCAGGTCGGTGGTGGAGAGATCGCGCAGATCCACGCCGTCCAGGGTGATGGATCCGGACGTGACGTCGTAGAAGCGGGCAACCAGCTTCGCCAGGGTGGATTTGCCGGCACCCGTCTGACCGACCAACGCGACGGTCTGGCCAGCCGGGATATGCAGGTCAAGGGTCGGGACGACAACTGAGCTGTCGTTGTAGCCAAACTCCACGCCGTTGAAGTCGATCTCCCCGCGCGGCTGCTTCAGGGCCACGGCGTTCTTCGGTGGCCGCACCGTGGGGACTTCTTCCAACAGGCCCGACACCTTCTCCAACGCGGCCTGCGCGCTCTGGAACGAGTTGTAGAACATGGCCATCTGGTCCACCGGCTGGAAGAAGCGCTTGGTCGAGAGAATGAGCGCGAGCAGCACACCCACGGCCAGCTCGCCATTGAGGACCCGGAAGCCGCCGAACAACAGCACAACAGCCACGCACACGTTGCCGATCAGTACCAGGCCGGGCTGCAGTACACCGTTCAGGAAGATGGAGCGAACGGTGTTCTTGCGGTAGGCCTCCGCCACCTCGCCGTACTGCTCAGCGTTCTCCCGTTCCTTGCGGAAGGCCTTGACGGCACGGATACCGGTCATGGTCTCCACGAAATGCACGATCAACCGGGCAGAAACAACCCGGGACTCACGGAAGGCGATCTGCGAATGCTTCTGGTACCAGCGGGCAAGGAAGAACATGGGCACGCCGGCCGCGAGCATGATCAAGCCACTTCGCCAGTCCAGGGCGAACACCGTAAAAGCGGTGAAGAGCATGAACAGGATGCCGGAAGCCAAGGAGCTCACGCCGGAATCGAGGAGTTCGCGAAGGGCTTCCAAGTCAGACGTCTGCCGGGCGATGATCCGGCCCGAGGTGTACTTCTCGTGGAACTCGAGGCTGAGCCGCTGCGTGTGGCGGAATACCCGGACCCGCAGATCCAGCAGCATGGCCTGGCTCAGCTTGGCCGTTGAGGTCACGTAGAGGGCGGTCATTCCTGCGGTGGCAACGGCCGCAGCGATGTACAGAATCCCCACCAGCACCAGCGGCCCGTTGTCCCCGGATTGCAAAGCGGGCAGCGCGTTGTCGATGCCGAAAGCAATCAGTGCCGGCCCCGCCACCCTGGTGAGCTGCGAAACAACAACCATCACGATCGTCAGCCAAAAACGCAACCGCACCGGGCGGATCAGCGAGGCAAGCAAGGCGAGCGACCGGCGTCGTACGGCTTTGCTGTCTGCTTTCGAGAGGAGGGTGTTGTCCTCGTTCGCGGTTCCAAACGTTGTGGCGCTCATCGGGTGGCCTCCTCAGCGTCTTCGAGATCCTGCAATTCGCTGTCCAGGTCCTTGGGGCCGGTATCCAGGCTTGCGATGACGTAGCGGTAGTGGGCGTTGTCGGCCAGCAATTCCGTATGGGTCCCGACGGCGGTGATGGTTCCGTTTTCGAGCAGGGCCACCCGGTCCGCCAAGGCCACGGTGGAAGGCCTGTGCGCGACGATGAGCGTGGTGGTGTCGCGCAGGACATCGCGCAGCCGTGCCTCGACGCGCTCCTCCGTGTTCACATCCAAGGCCGAGAGGGGATCGTCCAGAACCAGGATCTTGGGCTTGGCCGCGATGGCGCGCGCCAAGGCGATCCTCTGCCGTTGACCGCCGGACAGGCTGAGCCCTTCTTCGCCGATGAGCGTGTCCACGCCCTCGGGCAGGGAGTAGGCGAACTGGGCTTGGGCGACATCGAGTGCCTCGTCCAGCGCCGCGTCAGAGGGTTCCGGCGCGCCGAGCAGAACGTTGTCCCGCACCGAGCTGGAGAACAGCGTGGTGTCCTCGAAAGCCACGGCAACTATCCGGCGGAGTTCCTCAAGATCGAAGTTCCGAACATCAACGCCGTCGATGGTCACGGTTCCTTCAGTAACGTCGTAGAGCCGGGGGACCAGCTGCAGCAGCGCGCTCTTTCCGCTTCCCGTGATGCCCACCAGGGCCATGGTTTCGCCGGGCCGGATGTCCAGGTTCAGGTCGCGCAGGAGGGTCCCGCCGTCGTCGAATCCGAAGCCCGCGTGTTCAAAGCGCAAGGCACCCTTCACCGCGCCCGGTACCGCGGTCTTTTCGGGCGAAGTGATGGTGTTCTTCGTATCCATGACCTCGAAGTGGCGGTCCAATGCGGTCTTCGCCGTCAACGCCATGGCCAGGAGCATGCCCGAGAATTCCACCGGTGTGGCCACCACGGCGGCGGTCGCGAAGAATGCCACGAGCGAACCGATGCTCAGCTGGCCGCTCGCCGCGAGCATGATGCCCACCACCAGCCCCACGCCCAGCGCGAGCTCCGGCAGCAGCGTCACCACCAACGTAAAGCCGGCCTGCTGCTTGGCCTTGGCGATCTCGGTCTGCCTGAGTTCCTCGGCTTGCCCGTTGAAGTTCTCCAAGGCCTCCCGGCTGCGACCAAAGGCCTTCAAGACGCGGATCCCATGGACGGATTCCTCAACCGTGGTGGCGAGGTCGCCAGCCTGGTCCTGGCTCAAGCGGGTGACCAGGCTGAAGCGGCGACGGAACCGGAACGAGTTGATCATGATCGGCACGGCGGCAGCGAGGAAGATCAGCGCCAACTGCCAGCTCATGGTGAACATGACCCCGACGCCGATGATCACCGTAAGCGTCGTGACCACCAGCATGATCGCGCCGAACGCCATCCAGCGGCGCAGGAAGCTGAGGTCCGTCATGGCGCGGGACAGCAGCTGCCCCGAACCCCATCGGTCGTGGAAGCTGACGGTGAGTTGCTGCAGGTGACCGTACAGGGAGACGCGCATTTTCGTCTCCACCGTGGTTGCCGGGTTGATCACGAACTGCCGGCGCAACGCCACCAGTCCGGCTTCCCCCACACCAAGCGCAAGAATCACGACGGCGGCAATCCAGACTGCGCCCGGGTCACCGCCTGGTTCAAGGGAGTTGTTGACGAGGACCCTCAACACCTGGGGGATGGCCAGGGCAACAATGCTGGCCAGGAGCGCGCAGAGGAGGCCCATGAACAGCCGGGGCAGGATGGGCCGAACATGGGGGTAGAGGCGGCCGACGGAGGTAAAAAATGACGTTTGCTTGGACATGCCCGCTTCTCAACAGCTGGATCTTCAGATGGTGCGGAGGTAGTTTCCCGTAGCAACTACCCTATGCCATGCCGTGATTCGTTTCACAGGTCCGCGCAACGTCGGTGAAATGTTTGACCCAGTTATTCGGGATCGTAATGCTGGGGCAGGTTCAGTTGCGGGACGTGGATCTGCGCTTCGTGAGACGCCGACGACGAATCGGGGCCCTGACAGATCTCGACACCGGGGCGGATGACTCCATTTTGTTCAAAGGTTGTTTTTCCCCAGTGAGGCCTCGCTCCAACTGTCTCCAGAAGTTATCCACAGGGCACCGTGACGTGACTTTTTGTCGAGAAGACGAAGCTGCTAGGCTCGGCCCGCTATATTCGCTCTGATACTTCAGAATTACGTTTAGGTTGGGGAATGCGTAAGATAACAAAATTTGCCGCGGCGGCAGCCATTGTTGCTTCGACGGTGCTGATCGCTCCGGCGGCAAATGCTTCGGCATCACACAACGGGCTGGATCCCATAACTACTGGCTGTACGTCGGGCGCCTACGCCGTCTCGACGTGGAACATGGTCAACCAGAAGTACAACGAGGTGCAGGGGAAGATCCAGCTCATGTACTCGCCGGGGTGCCAGACGAATTGGATCAACGTCTACGGCTATGTAGCCGGAAACCGCTATGCTGCTGGGATTTTTGTCGGCAGCGTTCCCGGAGGAAGCATGAAGGCCTCAGTCACCAACGCGGGAACGGCCTACTCGCGGATGGTTTATGCTCCTGGCAGCACCTGCGTAACGGTCGGTTCGAACATTTTCGACAACGCAACGGGCGCTGTTGAAATGAACGAAACCCGTTATTTCTGCTAAGGAATTTTCTTCGCAATAGGCGCCCGATATTATCGGGCGCCTATTGCGTTAGTGTCAGCAGGACCGCTTCCGGGCGGCAGGCAATGCGCACCGGGGCGAAGCGGGAGGTGCCGATGCCGCCCGAGACGTTCACCGGTGTCACAAATCCATCGCTTTCCCAGTCGTGCAAGCCCTTAGCTCGCCATGTCGGGAGGTCGCAATTGGAGACTAGGGCACCGTAACCCGGAATGCAGATCTGGCCGCCGTGAGTGTGTCCGGCGAGAATCAGATCAGCTTCGGCTTCGGTGAAGTGGTCGAGGACGCGTTGGTAAGGAGCATGGATGACCGCGACCTTCAAATGCGGGCGGGCGTCCTGGTTCCTGGTGCCTCGGGGCCAGCCAGCGTAGCGCTCGCGCTTGAGGTGCGGATCATCGACGCCGGAGAAATCGAAGCGCAGACCGTTCAGCACCACTGACTGTGCGCGGTTGGTCAGTTCGATCCAGCCACCCATTCCAAAGGCGCTGCGTAGCTTGGGCCAGTCGAGCTTGATGGGATCAGTCTTAGGCCTGGACGGACCGCGGAAGTAGCCGGCCGGATTCTTGATTCGAGGAGCGTAGTAGTCGTTGGAGCCCGGCACGAAGACGCCGGGGAACTCCATCAGCGGACGAAAGGCTTCGACCAAAGGATCGATCGCTTTGGCATGGCTCAGGTTGTCGCCCGTGTTGACCACGAGGTCTGGCTTGAGTTCGGCCAACGAGCGAAGCCATGCAGCCTTCTTCTCTTGGCCGGGCACGAAGTGGATGTCACTGAGGTGGAGGACCCGGAAGGGCTCGAATCCGTCCGGAAGGATCGGCAAAGTCTCGTGCCTGATCCCGAACTGGTCCTTCTCCCACCAGCCGTAGGCAGCGGCCGCTGCGCCTGCCGTGGCACCGATTGCGGTAGTGACGGCGAAACCGCGCCCGACGGTGCGGACGCGGTTTGCCAATGAATCACGGAAGGTCACTCTTTAGTCCTTGCCGGGGCCGTCGTTGTTGCCATTCCCATTACCGTTATTGCCGTTGTTACCGGTCCCCGTAGAGGGGGCCGTGGACGGGGTGTTGTTGGACGGGGTGGAGCGCTGGGTCGGAGCCGGAGCCGTTCCGAGGAGGTTAGACGGTGGCTGCTGGAACGGATTGGTGCCATAGGCTGGGGCCACGGACAGCATGTAGTTGGTGAACTGCGGACCGGCGATCATGTAACCGTCGATCGACTGGTAGAACTTGCCGTTGACGGTGATGTTCCGTCCGGGACGAAGCTGGTCACCGAGCGGATCACCAAACCAGGAAGCAGTGGCCAGGCCGGTGGTGTAACCAACAACCCACGTGGAGCCGTTGGAGTCGTTGGTACCGGTCTTGGCAGCAACAGGGAAGTTGCTCGAATTCAGAGCTGGGCGGATCAACGAGCCGGAGCCCTCGTCGAGTACCTTCCCCATGGCATATGCCACGCCGCGGGCGACCTCGGGCTTAACCGCATCCTTGCAATTCGAGGACTGGGCCGGCAGGTCAGCTCCGGCCTGATCCTTCACAGAAGTGATCGCGATCGGCTCGCAATACTTGCCGTCGGCAGCGAACGTCGCGAAGGCTGCAGCCATCGTCAAAGGCGCTGTTTGGGTGGCCCCGATGAGGTTTGAAAGCCGTGTCATCGTTACCTGCGGATTGGGGTCAGTGACCTTTCCGGTGTCGTCCCGAGCAGGAAGGCCTCCGTGGATGCCCGTTGCGTCAACAATCTTTTGGATGCCACAAAGGTCCAACTGGGCGGCGGACGCGAAGGTAGCTGTGTTGATCGAGTTCTTAAGACCCCAGAGCACTGTCATGGTCCGGTAGTAATTGGGCTCGGCGTTTTGCAGGTCGAAGCTGCCGGGCACATTGGCATCATAGAAACCGTCCGTGGGAGTTGGACACGTATTTCGCCAGGGGTAGTTGACCCCATATTTACGCTGTGCCGCGTTGATGTTCTGGTTCATCGACTTGCCCTCGTTCAGCCACTCGGCGAACGTAAAGGGTTTCATCGTCGAACCGGGTTGGAAGCCACCGATGCCGTTGAGGTCATTGCCCTTGGCATCCATGACATCGACGTTGAAGTTCTGGGTTTGATCGAACTTGCCCTCTTGCGGGAGCCACACGGTGTTCTGGGCCATGCTGACGATCTGGCCCGTACCCGGCTGGACTGAGGTGATCGAAGCCCCCCACTTGTCCGGGTTGGCGCCAGCGGTGCCGTCTACCTGCTGCTGCGCAACGGCCTGGGCTGTGGGGTCGAGGGTGGTACGGATGGTCAGGCCGCCGCGCATGATGCGCTTCTCGCGGTCTTCCTGGGTGTCTCCATAGGCCGGGTTGTTGAAGAGCAGGTGCAGCACGTAGTCACAGAAGTACGGAGCCATGGTGGCGTAAGCGCAACCCTGGCGGGCCGGGGTGACCTTGGTGGTGACCGGCGTGGCTACAGCTTCGTCGTGCTCAGCCTGGGTGATCTTCTTCTGGGCGAGCATCGCGTTGAGGACAAGGTCGCGCCGCTTCTTGGAGTTGTCCGGGTTGGTGATCGGATCGAACGCGGAAGGGCTGTTCACAAGGCCGGCCAACAGGGCAGCCTGTGGAAGTGTCAGGTCCTTGGCCGTGGTGCTGAAGAAGAACTTGGAGGCTGCTTCAATGCCGTAGGCGTCACGGTTGAAGAAGACGATGTTGAGGTAACCCTCAAGGATCTGCTCCTTGGAGAACTTCTTCTCCAGGGCGATCGCGAGCTTCATTTCCCGAAGCTTGTCTCCTACGCCCTTGTTAACACCGTTGAGCAGGACGTCTTCACTCTTGCCGGAAGAAACCAGTGATTCGTTGATGACGTTGTTGACGTACTGCTGGGTGATGGTGGACGCGCCCTGCTTGTTGCCGCGGGCCGTGCTGACTATGGCTCGCATGATGCCCGTGGTATCGATGCCGCCGTGCTCATAGAAACGGCTGTCCTCAATGGCGATAACAGCGTCCTTGATGTACGGGCTCATCTGGTCCAGCGGAACCTTGGTTCGGTTCTCCGCGTAGATGGACGCAATGGGCGATCCATCCTTGGCCAGAATCGTGGTGTTCTGGCTGGGCGGGTCCACCTGGAGTTCCGCCGGCAGCGTGTCAAAGAACTGGATGGAACCACTGGCGGCACTGCCCGAGACGGCGGCGGCCGGGACCAGGAGTCCGGCCACCAGGACGCCACAAATCGCGCTCACGCCAAGGAAACCAAGAATCTTTCCGAGGGTGGTGGCAGTGTCGAATATGGGGTTCTTGCGAGTCACCATGTTTTCCACTTTACCGGCAAGGGCTAGGCTTTCTGTCATGACCAAATGGGAGTACGCCACGATTCCGCTCATCATCCATGCCACAAAGCAGATCCTGGACCAGTGGGGCGAGGACGGCTGGGAGCTTGTACAGGTCGTCGGTGGACCCGATGGCAAAGGCCTTGTCGCATACCTTAAAAGGGAGAAGCAGTAACCATGACCACCCCCGCAGAAACCACGTCTGCCGCGGAATCCGGCGCTCCGACGTCCGCCGTTGAACAGCGCCTCGCCGAGCTCGGACTGACCCTCCCCGAGGTGGCCGCTCCGGTTGCCGCTTACGTTCCGGCCGTCGTCTCCGGCAACTACGTTTACACCTCCGGACAGCTGCCCTTTATTAACGGCAAACTCGAAGCTACGGGCAAGGTCTCCACCGGAGAACTCGGCCACTCCGACGAGCCCACTGTGGACCCCGAGGACGCCAAGCGCTACGCCGCGGTCTGCGCCATCAACGCCCTCGCCGCGGTCAAGAGTGTCATTGGCGACCTCGACCGCATCACCCGGATCGTCAAAGTTGTTGGATTCGTCTCATCGGACCCGACGTTCACTGGCCAGCCCGGCGTCATCAACGGTGCGTCCGAGCTCCTGGGCCAGGTCTTCGGTGACGCAGGCAAGCACGCACGTTCCGCCGTCGGCGTTTCCGTCCTGCCGCTCGACTCGCCTGTCGAGGTCGAGCTCATTGCTGAATTCAGCTAAGGAACCGGTTCACCCAATTGCCGCAACTTGCTCGTCGCCTGTTTGTCTTGCCTCCGGAACTCGAAGGCGCAGCACAGAACTGGCTTGAACTTGGTGAGCGGACCCCCAGGGCCGCCCGCTACGCATCATCTGTTGTCCTTTTGCGCGATTCGCCCACCGGCTTGGAGACGTGGCTGGGTTACCGGCCCGGCTCCTCGCCGTTGGGCGTTCTCGCCTTCCCCGGCGGGTCCTTGGACCCGTCCGACGACGATCCGGTTGGTTGGATTGGTCCCTCGCCCCAGCATTGGGCTGAGCAGATGGGAACGGACGACGTCGGACTCGCCCGCCGTCACGTGGTGGGCGCCATTCGGGAACTCTTTGAAGAAACCGGCGTCCTCCTCGCTGGCCCGGACGCTTCCTCAACGGTTGAGGCCAACTCCACCGTTGAATGGATGAAGGCCCGTGAGGCCGTAGCGGCCCAGGAAAAGTCGTTAACCGAGGTACTGGCCAAGCGCGGCCTGTCCCTGCGGACCGATCTCTTGAAGCCGCTGGTCAACTGGCTCAGCCCGGATTTTGCGCACTTCCGTTTCAACACCCGCTACTTTGCTGCCACGGTGCCCATCAACCAGCAGCCCAGCATCCTGGGCAGCAAGGGCGTGTGGGGCCGCTGGGTGAATGCCGCAGAGGCCATCTCCCTCCGGGAAACCAGTGCGTTGGGCGACGAGGTGGCCCAGGCGAACACGGTTGGTCTCACCCTCGGGCAGCTTCTGGTTCCGGGTTCGGAGATCATGCTGGAGAAGATGGCCCACGCCAACGGCTGCATCGCGTACCTCAGCTACAAGCGCAAGGCCCATGTGTACCAGCCGCAGTTGGTGGACCAGGCCGGGGAGCTGATGCTCGAGGTCGAAGCCGCCCGAACGGTAGCCGGCGAACCCCAGCGCGAACGCTAACCCCACCCGGACGCTCTCTCACGACACCCCGGCTTGGGACGGACGCTCTCTCACGACACCCCGGCTTGGGACGGACGCTCTCTCACGACACCCCGGCTTGGGACGGACGCTCGTTACCTTTTTCGTAGCCTGTTTCCTGGTGCAGGATATGGGTGTGCTGGCCTGCCGGCTCCGGCATGATTTTGACGCTCTGTCGCT
>NZ_JBIVGD010000025.1:0-50249 GCF_044748465.1 Paenarthrobacter sp. NPDC089988 | reverse complement strand
GGGAGGGTGTGGGAGAGTAGGACACCGCCGGACAACACTTACAGGTCGAGGCCCCCCAACCACCACGGTTGGGGGGCCTCCCACTTTAACAACCACACCCGTTGCGGGGCCCACACAACACCCCAAAACCCCGCGACAACACGCACAACAGGCCCCACAACAAGCTATGCGGAACCGCCCCGGGTGGACCTACCCGGAGAAGAACTCTGACAGCTCCGCGATCAGCTTGTCCGGAGCCTTGTTGGGCCCGTCGTGGCCGAAGCCCGGCAGGATGGTGTAGCTCGAGCCGGAGAGTACGTCGTGGATCTGTCCGCAGGCCACACCGAAGTACGCAGGGCTCTTTTCGCCCACCACGATCAGGGTTTCCAGGGGCAGCGCCAGGAACGGCTCGGCCGGCATGTCCGCAGCGATCACGGCCTTGATCTCCCGCACGCCGCACGTCATGAGCTCACGCATCTGCTTGCCCAGCGGCGTGCCGGCCGTGAGTTTTGTGGCGAGGGTAAGCATGGAGAGCGGCATGCGCGCGAAAGCGCCGCCTGTCTCGACGCCCTTGATCAGGACGGCGAGCCCGCGATCGTAGTCTCCTGCCGCCGTCGCGCGTTCGTATTCGTCCGTCCAGTCCGCCTTGACGCTCTGGTTCACGGAAACGGCGGGGTCGTACACGGCCAGGCGCTCTACGGGCAGCGTGCGTGCGGCGTGCAGTGCAACCGCGCCGCCGAAGCTGTGGCCGAACACATCGGTGCTGGACGTGTGGTTCATGACCGCTTCGAGGTCGCGGATATCGGCTTCCAGCGTGTAGTCCTCCGCTTGCGGGGAGGAGCCACCGCGTCCGCGACGGTTGAAAGTGTGTACGGGCCGGCCCAGGGCTTCGCTGAGTTTCTGCGCGAAACGGGTGTAGTCGGATGCCGTCACCATGGAGGCAGGCACGACGACGACGCCGGAACCTGCGTCCGTCCGGTCACCTCCCGTAGTGAGTACCTCGAGGTGTCCGCCGTCAGCTGTGGTGATGATCTCGCGCGTCATGACTTGAGCCTAGCCGAGCCACCTGAACGGCGGCCGGATACGTCGTGGATCAGCGCTTGAAGTAGTCCGAAATGTCATGGACCAGCTCTTTGACGGCTGCCGGAACGGAGCCGTGGAACCCCCGCGGAGAGACTTCGAGGGTGCTGCCGGCAACGGCACGGTTCAGCCGCGCAGCGGTGACCTTGTAGAACTGGGGGCTTCTCTTGCCCACCATGAAGTGCGTGGTGGGCGGCAGCACGGAAAAGTCCCTGGGCGTGGCATCGGCCTCGAAGGCCGCTTTCAATTCGCCCACGCCGGAAGGCAGCAGTTCACGGAAGAGTTTGTTGACCTTGGTCCGCGACACAACCGCCATGAGCCCTGCCAGGATCGGCTCGGGAACTCGTGCCAGGGCTGTTCCGGGCTGCATGCCACGCTTCATCCTCGCCATCGCCCGGCTCACGTCACCCGCGTCCACGGCGTCGGCAAATCCCGCCAGCCAGTCGGTGCTCATGCTGCCGTCGATGTTGACGGCAGCGTCGTAGACGGCAAGCTTGGCAGGCTCGTGGTGTGTTCCGGCAAAGGCCATCGCGGCGTTAAGGGCTACGGATCCACCCAGGCTATGGCCGAGGATGTTCCGTCCGTCCGTGGCATCCATGATGGTGCGCACATCCGCTATCTCGGTGGCCATGGAGTAGTTGTGTGGCTGGTCGGTGGACTTGCCGCGTCCCCGCCGATCGTAGACATCCACTGCCCAGCCGTCTCCGAGGCCCTTCGCCAAGGCAATCGAGAATGGTCGGTAGATCAGGGCGGTCAGGAAGGCTCCACCGATGACGATGACCCGGCGTTCCCCGGGTGCGTCTTCCGTGCCGTACGTATAAAGGGCGAGTTTGCCGCCGTCGTGCGTCTTGATGTCGCGTTCCCTCACCGGATCATCCTAGGTGGCGACGGCGGCGTTAACGTGGTCTCCGGACAGGAATCGGGCGATTCGCGTTGCGAGGCGCTTTCCTGGGCGCAGGGGCCCGTCGTGGAATTGCAACGGCACAATGGCGAAGTCGATGGCCGGTACGGCACCGGCGAGGACGCGGCCGGTTTCAGCAAAGTAGGAGGGACTCCAGCCGCCGCTGAGCATGAGCGTGGGCGTTTGCAGGCCAGAGAAATCGCGCAGCCTGGCATCGACGGCGAGGACGGCCCGCATTTCGGTGACAGCCGTGGGCAAGAGGGAACGCATCTCCAGGCCCAGCCGGGTCTGGGCGGAAATGATGCTCAGCACGCGCAAGGCGCCCATGGGCAGGTAGGAGATGGGTCCCGCTGTTCCCAGCCCTTGGACCAAGTGCGCCCAGGCGTGGTCGAGTTGGCCCGCCGTGACAGCTTCTTCCAACTCCGGGCGCCAGCGGCCATGGAGGTTTCCGGACAGGGAGACCGCGGCGTCGTACGTGACGAGCCGGTTGATCCTGGTGCTCCGCACGGCGTTGAGGGCGACGAAGCCGCCGTAGCTGTGGGCGACGACATCGGCCGAGCCGGTATTTCGCAGCACTGCGGCGAGGTCCGCTACTTCCGTTTCAACCGAGTAGCCAGGGGGCTGGGGAGCCGACTGTCCGCGGCCACGGCGGTTGTAGGAGTGGACTGGCCGCCCCAGCATGCGGCTGAGGTTCCGGGCGAATGGCCAGTACAGCGAATCGGTCACCAAGGTGCCGTGCACAATGACGACGCCGGCTGGTTCGGTGGGTGCCTTCGGGCCCGGAAGAGAAGCCGTGGAGAGCGGACGGAAGGTATGCACCTCCAGCTGCCCGCCGCCGTCGTCCGTTTCAACAGTCCACGTCTCCACAGCCCGAGTCTATGACCGGAAGTAGCGGTCCGTAATCGGCGGTAAACTTAAGGATTGTGACTTCCGCAAACACCTCCGCCCCGAACACCTCCGCCGAGCCTGTCGACGCCAGCGAGCAGATGCGCATCCGCATGGACAAGCGCGCCAAGCTGATCGAGCGCGGCGCGGAGGCCTATCCGGTGGGCGTTGAGCGGACCCATTCGCTGGGCGAAATCCGCGAGAAGTACGCGCATCTTGAAGCTGACCAGACCACTGGCGATGTAGTGGGCGTCACGGGTCGCGTTGTGTTTGTGCGCAACACCGGCAAGCTCTGTTTCGCCACGCTGCAGGAAGGCGGCGTGGACGGCAAGGGCGTCCGGCTGCAGGCAATGCTGAGCCTGGCCAACGTCGGCCAGGAAGCGCTTGCCGAATGGAAGGCCTTGGTTGACCTCGGCGACCACGTGTTCATCAAGGGCGAGGTTATTTCCTCCCGCCGTGGTGAGCTGTCCGTTATGGCTGATTCATGGTCCATGGCCTCCAAGGCCCTGAGGCCGCTCCCTGTTCTCCACGCTGAGCTCAACGAGGAAACCCGCGTCCGCCAGCGGTACGTGGACCTCATGGTCCGCGATGAAGCCCGCGAAATGGTGTACAAGCGCGCTGCCATCACCCGCTCGGTCCGCGATACTTTGGACCGCCACGGCTACGTGGAGGTGGAAACGCCCATCCTGCAACTGGTCCACGGCGGCGCGACGGCCCGTCCGTTCGAGACCCACATGAATGCCTTTGACCAGAAGATGACGCTGCGCATTGCCACCGAACTCTTCCTGAAGCGCGCAGTGGTGGGCGGAATCGACCGTGTTTACGATATGGGCCGGGTGTTCCGCAATGAGGGCGTCGACTCCACCCACAGCCCCGAATTCACCACGCTTGAATGCTATGAGGCATGGGCGGACCAGTTCGTCATGGCCGAGCGCATGAAGGAAATCATCCTGAATGTGGCTGACGTTGTGGGCACGCGCACCATCCAAACGGATGCGGGCGAGATTAACCTCGACGGCGAATGGGCCTGGATTGCGGTATATCCGGGTCTTTCCGAAGCTGTGGGCGTTGAAATTACCCCGGACACCACGGTGGACGAATTGCTGGCCATTGCCGCCAAGCATGAGGTCAAAGTGGATCCCAAGTGGGACGCCGAGAAGCTGGTTGTGGAATTGTTCGGCGAGATTGTGGAACCCACCTTGCTTAACCCCACGTTCGTCTACGACTACCCGCCGTCGGCACAGCCGCTGGCCCGCCCGCACCGCGAGGACGACCGGCTGATCGAGGCCTGGGACCTGATCATTGGCGGCATGGAGCGTGGAACCGCGTTCTCGGAGCTCATTGACCCCGTGATCCAGCGGGAACGGCTGACGGAGCAGTCCCGCCGTTCCGCAGCGGGCGATGACGAAGCCATGCAATTGGACGAGGACTTCCTCCGCGCCCTCGAATACGGTGCGCCGCCCATGGGTGGTATCGGCCTGGGTATAGACCGCCTGGTCATGCTGTTTACAGGCGCCGGTATCCGCGAAACCATTCTCTTCCCACTACTCAAGCCAGAAGGTCACTGATCATGGAGTACATCGCCGTCCTGGCGCCGTCAGTAGTTGTTGGTTTGATCTTCTGGTTTGCCATGAAGGCCATATTCAATGCGGACAAATCCGAGCGCCAGGCAGAAGCCCGTGCGCAGGCCGAGGCGAATCTGCGCAATTCAGGTCCCGAAGCAGACGGGCCTGCCGCTAAATAGCCCGGAAATTGGCGGCTCAAAGCAGTAATCCACATATGCCTTTGACGTGTGTGCGTGCCGTGAACGATAATCAGGAATAGCAACATGGGGATTTCTGAATATCAACCCTCCAAAAGAGAGGCTACTCATGGCACAAAAAGTAAAAATCATCCTGGTTGACGACTTGGATGAAGGGGCAGCTGATGAAACTGTCCGTTTTGGCCTTGACGGTGTGAGCTACGAGATGGACTTGTCCACCGCAAACGCAGCTTCCCTGCGTCAGGCGCTTGAGCCTTACGTCGCCAAAGCCCGGAAGACTTCCTCTTCCGGCCGTGCCACCCGGGGCCGCGCTACGGCTGCGCGGAGCCAGGATTCGGCGCAGATCCGCCAGTGGGCACGGGATAATGGTTACACGGTCAACAGCCGTGGACGCATTCAAGCTGAAATTCAGGAAGCGTACCAGAAGGCAAATTCCTGATTCACCGCCTCTAAGCCCCGGCCTCAGTGCCGGGGCTTTGGTGTTTAAAACCTATTAGGCATCCGGCGTGCCACCTTTTGACGGACCGCGATATTCCGGAGTCCTCCGGTGACGCTTCAACGCGGGATCTTTTGGGTACCTGGAATGCAGGGGGCAGGAACGGAGGATTGGTCCGGCGGCACATGTGCAGCGCGGCGCGTGGTGCCCCGGGCGGGGCGGGTACGGAAGCGTGCGGTCCCGGGCAGGCATGATGACATTTATTCCGCAAGTACGTCATGTTTCCCCTGTGGCGAACACGCTCCAAAAGTCCCGCCCCGGCACGTAGCATCAAAGTACGTCGTAGCTAGGAGTGTGGCGAAATGTTTGAGAGATTTACGGACCGTGCCCGTCGCGTGGTCGTCCTTGCCCAAGAAGAGGCACGGATGCTCAATCACAACTACATCGGTACAGAACACATCCTCTTGGGTCTGATCCATGAGGGTGAAGGCGTTGCCGCCAAGGCGCTTGAGTCTCTGAGCATCTCGCTCGACGGCGTCCGCGAACAGGTTCAGGAGATCATCGGACAGGGCCAGCAGGCTCCTTCCGGTCACATCCCCTTCACCCCGCGCGCCAAGAAGGTACTTGAGCTTTCCCTTCGCGAGGCTCTTCAGCTCGGCCATAACTACATCGGCACCGAGCACATCCTCCTCGGCCTCATTCGTGAGGGCGAGGGCGTTGCTGCCCAGGTCCTGGTGAAGCTTGGCGCCGACCTCAACCGGGTCCGCCAGCAAGTCATCCAGTTGCTGTCCGGCTACCAGGGCAAGGAAACCGCAGGATCGGGTTCCGGCCAGGGCCAGCAGGAAGGAACCCCCGCCGGTTCCGTGGTGCTGGACCAGTTCGGCCGCAACCTCACCCAGGCTGCCCGCGAAAACAAGCTCGATCCCGTGATCGGGCGCGAGCAGGAGATGGAACGCGTCATGCAGGTCCTCTCCCGCCGCACCAAGAACAACCCCGTACTCATCGGTGAGCCGGGCGTCGGTAAGACTGCCGTCGTCGAAGGCCTCGCCCAGGCGATCGTTCGCGGCGATGTCCCGGAGACCATCAAGGACAAGCAGCTGTACACGCTGGACCTTGGCTCGCTGGTTGCCGGCTCCCGCTACCGTGGTGACTTCGAAGAGCGCCTGAAGAAGGTACTCAAGGAGATCCGCACGCGTGGGGACATCATCCTCTTCATCGATGAGATCCACACCCTGGTTGGTGCCGGTGCTGCCGAAGGTGCCATCGACGCCGCGTCGATCCTGAAGCCGATGCTGGCCCGCGGCGAGCTCCAGACCATTGGTGCCACCACGCTGGACGAGTACCGCAAGCACATCGAGAAGGACGCAGCCCTTGAGCGCCGTTTCCAGCCGATCCAGGTGAAGGAACCTTCGGTTGCCCACGCGATCGAGATCCTGAAGGGACTGCGGGACCGTTACGAGGCACACCACCGCGTGACGATTACCGACGGCGCCCTCGCCTCAGCCGCGCAGCTGGCCGAACGCTACATCTCGGACCGCTTCCTGCCGGACAAGGCGATCGACCTCATCGATGAAGCCGGTGCCCGCCTGCGCATTCGCCGCATGACCGCTCCGCCGGAGCTCAAGGCCATGGACGAGCGCATCGCTGACGTGAAACTGGAGAAGGAATCGGCGATCGACGCCCAGGACTTTGAAGGTGCAGCCTCGCTGCGCGACAAGGAGCAGAAGCTCATTGCCGAGCGCGCAGAGAAGGAGCGCAACTGGAAGTCCGGTGGCATGGATGACATCTCCGAGGTTGACGAGGACCTGATTGCAGAAGTCCTCGCGAACTCCACGGGCATCCCGGTCTTCAAGCTCACCGAGGAAGAGTCCTCGCGCCTGCTCAAGATGGAAGACGAACTCCACAAGCGCGTGGTCGGTCAGGACGAGGCCATCAAGGCCCTGTCGCAGGCCATCCGCCGTACGCGTGCCGGCCTGAAGGACCCCAAGCGTCCGGGTGGCTCGTTCATCTTCGCCGGACCCACCGGCGTCGGCAAGACCGAGCTTGCCAAGGCGCTGGCCGAGTTCCTGTTCGGTGAAGAGGACGCCCTCATCACGCTGGACATGTCCGAGTACTCCGAGAAGCACACAGTTTCGCGTCTCTTCGGTGCCCCTCCGGGCTACGTCGGCTACGAAGAAGGCGGGCAGCTGACCGAGAAGGTTCGCCGCCGTCCGTTCTCCGTGGTCCTGTTCGACGAAGTTGAGAAGGCGCACGCCGATCTCTTCAACTCGCTGCTGCAGATCCTGGAAGACGGCCGTCTGACCGACTCCCAGGGCCGCGTGGTGGACTTCAAGAACACCGTGATCATCATGACCACCAACCTGGGTACCCGCGACATCTCCAAGAGCGTCGCTACCGGCTTCCAGTCCGGCACGGACACCCAGACCGGCTACAACCGGATGCGTGCCCGGGTGACGGAAGAGCTCAAGCAGCACTTCCGCCCCGAGTTCCTCAACCGTGTTGACGACGTCGTGGTGTTCCCGCAGCTGACGCAGGACGAGATCATCGAGATCGTGGATCTCTTTGTTACCCGTCTGGAGCGTCGCCTGAAGGACAAGGACATGGGCATCGAGCTCACCAAGGCCGCCAAGGTCCTGCTCGCCACCCGTGGTTACGATCCCGCCATGGGTGCCCGGCCGCTGCGCCGCACCATCCAGCGCGAGATCGAGGACCAGCTGTCCGAGAAGATCCTGTTCGGTGACATCCACACCGGAGACATCGTTGTGGTGGACGTCGAGGGTGAAGGTGACGACGCCAAGTTCACGTTCGAAGGCAACGCCAAGCCGCGGATCCCGGAGATTGCTCCCACCGCGTAAGGCAGAGGCCTCATAAGCAGAGTGCCCCGCACATTCTCCTAGGAGTGTGCGGGGCATTCGTGTTTTCCGGAAGCGAGGATTGAATGCGGATCTTGATGGTGGCTCCTGGTACGCGCGGAGACGTGGCGCCCATGGCCGGGCTGGGTTCGGCATTGCAGCAACATGGTTTCGAGGTGGCCATTGCTGCAAACCCTGCCTATGGCCCGCTCGTTGTGTCGGCCGGCTGTGAATACAGGGCGCTCCCGGGGGACCTCACCCGCATCATCCAACGAACCGACTCGGCGGAGAAGCCCTCATTCAAGGACGTCCGGCGTTCGTGGCAGGCCCTTGGCGGCTACATGGAACAGGCGGCGAGGGGAACACTGGCCGCGGCCGAGGCGGGGGCGGACGTTATCCTGGCGAACTCCGTGGCGCCCTTTGCCTACGACATCGCCGAAGCACTGGAACTTCCTGCCATCGGCGCCCACCTGCAACCCGTGGAGCCGAGCGGAGCATATCCGCCTGTGCTGCTCGGTTCCGGGCGTGACCTCGGCGCAGTTGGCAACAAAGTGATCGGCAGGAGGGTTCTCGCCGGGCCAGCACCATATGATGCTCCGGGTGCGAGGATTCGCCGGGAGCTCGGCTTGCCCAAGCTGTCCCGCCAAGCTGCCGACCGCCGTCGTCGGCGTAACAAGGCAACCACCCTCCATGGCATCAGTCCCACGGTGCTGCCCCGTCCGAAGGACTGGCATGCGGGGCTTGTCATGGCGGGGTACTGGTGGCCGCCGGGGCAGCGCAACTGGCAGCCCGACCCGGCGTTGGCTGAGTTTCTCGCCGCTGGGCCGCGACCGGTCTTCATAGGGTTTGGCAGCGGCGCGGCAGTCGATGTGGAGCTCGCCTTGGAGGCTGCGCAGATTGCCGGTGTTCGTGCCGTGATCCAGGGCGGACGCGTTCAAAGCGACGACGCAATCGGCATCGGCGAGGTCCCGCACGAGTGGCTCTTTCCCCGGATGGCTGCCGTGGTGCATCACGCGGGTTCAGGAACGACGGCGGCTGGCCTCCGTGCGGGGGTGCCCGCGGTGTGTGTTCCCGTCTTCACGGACCAGCCCTTGTGGGCATCGCGCGTGGCGGCGTTGGGAGCCGGCCCGGAACCGATTCCTTACAAGCAACTCACTGCGGCGCGGCTGGGGCAGGCCATTAAGGCGGCGGTCAGCACGCGGTCGTACGCCGCCCGGGCGAAAGCTGTGGCGGCGGCGATCGCCCGAGAGGACGGGGTGGCACCAGTGCTGGCGACGCTCCGCAACATCCCAAGTAGGGGACAGCTATCGTCGCACTCAGCGCTGGGTGGAACGTTAGCTGCCCTCTAGTTGGGTGAGATGTGAAAGTAGTGTTTCACTCTTAGTGAACCACCCTGTGATCGACGGCACATTCCGTGTTGAATCAGACCATGGATTCGACTGGCTCGCCTACTCCGCAACCCGAAACTCCCTTCCACGACCTTGACCACTACCTGGCCATCCCGCGGGTCAGTGGACTCACCCTCAGCCCGGACGGCAACCGATTGGTTACCACTGTCTCCACCTTGAACAGCAAGGGCACAGAGTTCATGACCGCCCTGTGGGAGCTCGACCCGACGGGCCGGGAACAGGCCCGCCGGATTACCCGGAGTGCCAAGGGCGAGGCCGGTGCCGTGTTCGCCGCCGACGGCAACCTCTACTTCACCTCGGCGCGGCCGGACCCGGAAAAGCCCGACGAGGATCCCGTCAGCGCGTTGTGGGTGCTTCCTTCCAATGGCGGAGAGGCCCGCGTTGCGCACTCCCGCGCAGGTGGCGTGGGTTCCGTGCTGGCTGCCACGGATGCCCCGGCCACGTTCCTGGTGGCCGACATCTTGGCCGGATCCACCGGCGAGGAGAACGATGAAGAGCGGCGCAAGGCCCGCAAGGACAACAAGGTCTCGGCCATCCTGCACAGCGGCTACCCGGTCAGGTATTGGGATGCGGATCTGGGTCCCTCGGAGCCCCGCATCTTCGCGGTCGAAGCCGGACAGGACGCCGAACCCGGCAAGCCGGCCACTGTTGACGCGGAACCGCCGGTCAAGCTGCGGAACCTGACTCCCGGCGTCGGAGGTTCGCTGCGGGAAGCCAAAACCGTGGTGAGCCCGGACGGCAAGACCATCTACACGAGCCTCAGCAAAGCGCTCGCCAAGGCCGACAGCCGGGAGGTGCTCGCCGCCGTCGACGTTGCTACCGGTACCGTCAAGGTTCTGTTGGACCACGAGGGCATGAGCTACTTCCCCGGCCCCGTGAGCCCGGATAACCGCACGCTGGTTGTGCAGAGCGAAAGCGACACCACCCCAACCCAGGCGCCGCTGGTCAAGCTGCACCTGCTGGATGTCTCGAGCGGGGAAACCGCCGGGCTTGTGCCGCTGGCGCATGACTGGGACCGCTGGGCGACGCCGGTTGCCTGGCTCCCGGACGGCAGCGGCATTTTGGTCACAGCGGACGACGACGGCGCGTCGCCGGTTTTCCGGGTGGATGTCGCTGACGGTGGGGTAGCAAGGGTGACGAAAGACGCTGCGGCGTACACCGACGTCGTGGTTGCGCGGGACGGACGCACAGCGTACGCGCTGCGGAGTTCATACGAGTTCCCCTCGGAAGCCGTGCGCATCAATCTGTCGACGGGTGACGTGGAACGGTTGCCGGCGCCCGCCGAGCGTCCCGTGTACAGCGGTCGCTTGGAGCGGGTGGAAACGACGACGGCAGACGGTGTGCGTGTACCGGCGTACCTGGCGCTTCCCTCCGGGGCATCCGCCGATAGGCCCGCCCCGCTCCTGCTGTGGATCCATGGCGGCCCGCTCGGCTCGTGGAACGCCTGGACGTGGCGTTGGAACCCGTGGCTGTTGGTTGCCAAGGGCTATGCCGTGCTGTTGCCGGACCCTGCACTCTCAACGGGGTACGGCCAGGAGTTCATCCAGCGCGGTTGGGGTGAGTGGGGCAAGAAGCCGTTCTCGGATTTGATGGCCGTGACCGACGCCGTGGTTGCGCGCGCGGATATCGACGAAACCCGGACGGCCGCGATGGGTGGCTCCTTCGGCGGATACATGGCCAACTGGGTGGCCGGGCAGACCGACCGTTTCAAGGCGATCGTCACGCACGCCAGCCTGTGGGCGCTGGACCAGTTCGGCCCGACGACGGACGCCGCGCAGTATTGGCTGAAGGAAATGACGGCGGAGATGGCCATGGAGAACTCGCCGCACCTCAACGTACGCAACATTAGGACACCCATGCTGGTGATCCACGGCGACAAGGACTACCGCGTGCCCATCGGCGAAGGCTTGCGGCTCTGGTACGAATTGCTCTCCTCCTCCGGGCTGCCGGCCGACGAAAACGGACAGAGCCCGCACCGCTTCCTCTACTTCCCGGACGAGAACCATTGGGTGCTCCAGCCGCAGCACGCGAAGGTTTGGTACGGGGTGGTGGAGCACTTCCTGGCCAAGCAGGTCCTGGGGAAGGACGTGGAGTTGCCGGAGGAGCTGGGGGTTTAGCCTACAGACATACGGCGGATGCCCGCGGCGTAGGCGTCCAGGACATCAAGGATGCCGCGGTGCTGCCACACGCGTTTGCGGTCTCGGCCTGTGGATTCACTCAGCACGCCGCGCTCGGTCAGAGCATCGAGCGCGCGCAGTGCTGCCATCTCGCCGAGCCCAAGCTGGGCCATGAGATATCTCGTGTTCACCGCAGGCTGTCCGATCAAGGTGGGAAGAAGGCGCCACGCCGCGGCATCCGCGCGAAGCCCTGCCAGCTTCCCCCGGGACTCCTCAAGCTGTTCGACGAGGTCGTCCACGAGCCGTGACCCGGTGGACGAGGCGATCCTGCTCGCCATGGCGAATTCCCGGACAATCGGTCCGGCGTCGCCCTCACGGAAGGAGCCCAGGGCTGCGAAGTAGCGATCCGTGTGGACGAGGAGCCCTGCGGAGATCGGCACCGCGGTGGAGCCGACGAGTCCTTTGTTGCGAAGGATGGACTGAGCCAGGGCGCGCCCGGTCCGGCCGTTCCCGTCGGGGAACGGGTGGATGGTCTCGAACTGCGCATGACTGACCGCTACCTGGACGAGGACGGAGACGTCGTGCCGGCCTACGAAGGTGACCAGATCGCCTATCGCGTCGCGTATGCGGCCGTGGTGAGGTGCGACGAACTCAGCCATCCGGGGTCCTGCTTGACCAGGGCCTATCCACACCTGCTCATTCCGAAAATGCCCAGCACCGGCGGGGTCGAACCCGCGCTGGTGAAGCATCAATGCTCTGTGCATGGCCAGGATGGAGTCTTCATTGATTTCGTCTGCAAGCCGAAGTGCTGCCTCCATGGCGCGGACGTTGCCGACGACGGTCAGTGCGTTTGCTTTGTCGTCCTCCTGGATTTCGGCGAGGGCGAGCTGCTTTGCCGACGTGGTCAGCTGTTCGATCTGCGAACTGGAAGCCGACTCTGTCCGCAGCAGGATTGCCGTCATCGGTCCGAGCGCTGGATTGTTGGTTCCCAATCTGCGCTGGGCGTGTTTGTCGAACGCGACCAGTTGGCGGGTGGCATCCTCGACGTCGGCGGAGTCTTCGCCTGAGATCTGGGGTGTCCACTCTGAGATGGGGGCTGTAATGCTGGCCTGGTAGGGTCCGGTTTGCCTGTTCACCTCGGCTCGTGAGTACATCTCAGGTGCGCGGGGCTGCCAGTCGAGGGTCTCGAATGAGATTGGTTCGATTGGAATGCGGCCATCGGGAGGTGTTGGCATGAATCCAGTTTACTAACACTTAGCACCATAAGTGTTACCTGCTATTGCTTCTACCAACACTTAGCGGCATAAGTGTTGGTAAGGCTCGGATTTACCCTCAGTTGGGGTCATCACCGGGAGCGCTCCAGGGCGTCGAGGATCAGCTCGAGTCCGTGGCTGAACTCGTTGCCGTAGTCGTATCCGGGCTGCATGACGAGTTCTGTGGCGATCTCCACCATGTGCGGGTACTCGCCGGTGGCAAAGCGTTCCATGATCGGTGAGGCTACGTCTGCCATGGGCTCTCCTCCGGCGATGGGGAGTGCGGCTTCCTGGAGTGCGAATCCGTAGATGTAGCTGTCCAGGAGCGAGTAGGCGCGGGCCGTCTGTTGCACGGTAAACCCGGCGGCCCTCAGCGTGGCCAAGGTTGCCTCGTGGTGCTTCAGCGTTGCCGGACCGGGCGCCTTCCGTGATTCCAGCAGCCCGACGGCCCAGGGGTGGCGCCGGAGCACTTCACGTGCCGAATGGGCGCGGGTGCGCATCTGTTCCTTCCATTCGCCACCGGCCTCCGGAGTGTGGATTTCGTCGAAGACCAGGTCCACGAGTCCGTCCAGGATCTCGTCCTTGTTGGCTACGTAGTAGTACAGGGACATGGGCTTGGTGCCCATGCTTTGGGCGAGCGAACGGATGGACAAGGCAGCGATGCCGTCGGCGTCTGCCAGTTCGAGGGCTTTCTGCAGCACCTTGCCGCGACTGAGTTCAGGCCGCTTTGTGGTGTTTATGGCTGCGGCCATGAGGTTCCTCCAGGTTGGCTCTTCCGGTTTCGTACAGTGTACTGTAACGTCATTTTCGTACAGCGTACGATTCCCATTCGGAGGAAAAGCCATGAAAGCCCCGCAGCGCGCACATCCCGAAGCCCGGCAGTCCATCGGCATGCGTGCCGTGGTCCGCGAAACGTATGGCGGTCCTGAAGTCTTGGGGGAGGAGCACCTCCCGAGGCCGGAAGCCGGCGCCAAGGAAGTGCTGGTCAAGGTCCACGCCGCTGGAGTTGATCGCGGTGCTTGGCACATGATGACTGGCCTCCCGTACTTGGGACGGCTTGCCTTCGGGATCGGGAAACCACGGTATCCGGGCCTGGGCATGGATCTCGCCGGCATAGTTGAGGCGATTGGGCCTGGCGTCACTAAGTTCCGCGTGGGTGACGCGGTGTTTGGAAGCGGCCGGGGGTCCTTCGCCGAGTATGCCGTGGCGTCCGAGGGCAAGTTGGCCCCCAAGCCCGGGGGCATCACCTTCGAACAGGCTGCGATCGTGCCGGTGTCAGCTCTCGCGGCACTCCAAGGCTTGCGTGCAGGCCGCGTGAAGGCCGGCCAGAAAGTCCTCATTACCGGCGCATCCGGCGGCGTCGGAAGCTACGCGGTCCAGTTGGCCAAGGCCCTTGGCGCCGAGGTTGTGGCAACGTGCAGCTCCGGAAAGATGGACTTCGTGCGCAGCCTGGGCGCCGACCGGGTGATCGATTACGCCAGTGAGGACTTCGCGGATTCAGGGCCCTACGACCTCATCCTCGATATCGCAGGCAATCCCGGCATCCGCCGAATGCGTCGTGCCCTCACGGCAACGGGGACGGCTGTGATCACCGGTGGTGAAGGTGGCGGCAAATTCGGCGGAGGCCTGCACCGCCAGTTGGGGGCCATCATCTTGTCGCCCTTCATCAGGCAGCGATTGACCATGTTCTTTGGCGTGGTCAACGCCGATGACCTCAATGAGCTAACCCAGCTCATTGAGGAAGGCAAAGTCAGCCCGGCCCTGGAAAGGACCTTCCCCCTGGCCCAAGCGGCTGATGCGCTGCGCTATCTGGAAGACGGCCACGCGCGCGGGAAGATCGCGCTCACTGTCTGATAGCGATGGCCGGTCTGATAGGGACGGCCGGCGGACACGAAGGCCGGAACCACACCTGCGCGTCGCTAGGATGGGGGAGTGGATTCTGCCTTTAACCTTCGCCCTGCCCGCACCAGCGACGTTGCGGCGATCAAGAGGCTGGTGGCACGCCTGGCCGACGAACGGATCCTCATTTCCAAGGAAACCGTCGCCTACTACGAGAGCCTCCAGGAATTCCAGATCGCCGAATCCGCCGAGGGGGAGGTCATAGGCTGTGGCGCCCTCCATGTCATGTGGGAGGACCTTGCCGAAATCCGGACTCTTGCTGCTGCTGATTCATGGCGCGGCAAAGGGGTGGGCCACAAGCTGGTGGAGAGCCTCATTGATAAGGCCCGCGAGCTGGGAGTCAGCAGGGTATTCTGCCTGACTTTCGAAGTGGACTTCTTTGTCCGCCATGGCTTCGAAGTGATGGCGGACCAAAGCGCCGTGGATCCTGAGGTCTACTCTGAACTCCTGCGCTCGCATGACGAAGGTGTTGCCGAATTCCTGGATCTGGCACGCGTCAAACCCAACACCTTGGGCAACACCCGCATGATCAAGCACCTCTAGCCACACCTGCAACACTCCAGCCAAAAGCCCGCGAATTATGGGTGATTTAAACTCCCTTCTTTTATCTAAAGTTGATGGATAAACTGGTTGAGGCTTGCTGGGGAGCTTCCGCCACATCGGTCATATCGAGAGAAGATCATGCAGTCCCACGCGTCCTTTTCAGGCATTTCAAGCATTTCAGAACTACAACTCAGCGTGCGCGGTCCAGTGTTCACACCCGCCGATCCAGGCTTCGCAGACGAAGTCGCCGCATTCAACCTTTCCACCCAACACCAGCCGGATGTTGCCTTCGGCGCCCTCGATGCGGAGGATGTCTCGGCTGCAGTGAAATGGGCTGCAGAACGGGGAATGCCCGTCGCAGTGCAGTCCACCGGCCACGGTGCCACCAATGCAATCGAAGGCGGCCTGCTCATCAGTACCCGCCGCATGCTGGAACTCAGCATCGACCCCGTCGAAAAGACAGCCCGTGTAGGTGCGGGCGTTCGTTGGAAGGCAGTTGTTGACCTCGCATCGACCTTTGGCCTCATGGGGCTTTGCGGTTCAACAACGGACGTGGGCGTAGTGGGTTACACCCTGGGCGGCGGACTGCCGATCATGGGCCGCAAGTACGGCTTCGCCTCTGACCACGTGATCGCCTTCGAGCTGGTCACTGCCGACGGTACCCAGCGGCGGGTTACCAAGGACGAAGACCCCGAGCTCTTTTTCCTCCTCCGCGGAGGCAAGGGCAATCTCGGCATTGTCACGGCCATGGAATTCCACCTCTTCCCGAATCAGGACATTTTTGCCGGCGGGCTCTACTTCGCCGGCGTCCACGCAGCCACCGTCCTCCAGCAGTTCAGCGAATGGGTGCCGTCGCTCCCCACTGAAGCATCGGCGTCGTTGGCTTTCCTGCGCCTGCCGGACATGGACATCATTCCCGAACCGCTGCGGGGAAAGTTCGTGGTCCACGTCCGCTACGCCTTCCAAGGTGATCCGGCGGTTGCCACCCAACTGTTGGAACCCATCCGCCAGTGTGCACCGCTCATGATGGACGCCACCGGGCCCCTTGAATCCACGCAGTTCGACACCATCCACCAGGACCCCGACCAGCCTGTGCCGGTCCGGGAACGGGGTTTCCTGCTTGACCGGCTCGACGACCCCGCCAAGGAAGCCATCCTGCGGCACTTTGGCCACGGCGTCGAAAGTCCCGTCCTGCTGGCTGAACTTCGCCTGCTGGGCGGGGCCTTGGCAGAGTGCGCCGATGGCGAAGACGTCGTGGGAGGCCGCGATGCGGCCTTCAGCTTCTTCATGGCCGGGATGGCCGTCCCACCTCTCGCTGGGCTGCTGCCCGTGGTGTACGACGCCGTTCGCGAGGACCTGCGCGAGGCCTCCAATGGCGGGACTTTCGTGAACCTGCACGGTCACTTCGTGGACGCCGAGGACCGGGAGCGGGCCTGGGGTCCGACCGTCCGCGAACGGCTGCGTAAAGCCAAGGCGGAGCTGGATCCGAAGAACATGTTCAGCTTCGGCCACGTGGTTGGCTTGCCGGTGATCGACCAGACCGTTCTCCTCGAGGACGTTGTCACTGCCGGCGGCGACGCCGTGCTGGGCAACTAGGAACCCGCCATGTTTCCGGACTTCTCGGCGTTCCAGATCGATATCCCGCACGGCTCCTGGCCGCACGACACTGAGTGGTCCGGGGCCGGACACCCGCACCACGAGATCTCCGGCGACTTCTGGCCGGACGTCCAAGTGAGCCATGAGGCACCAGCGAAAGCGGCAAACGAAGGCGGATAGCCGAAGGCTGCCAACAGGGGATACTCCGGGCCTACCGTGGTCACTGCCGCCGGTAGTAGGGTCAGAGCACCACACCACTGCAGGCTCAGGAGCATCCCATGAAAAAGCTCATCAATGATCCACGTGCGGTGGTGGACGAATCCGTCGAGGGTTTCGGCATGGCACATGCCAACCTTGTGGACGTCCACCCCGACCCGAAATTCGTCGTCCGCAAAGGTGCGCCGGTGGCGGGCAAGGTTGCCCTGGTTTCCGGAGGCGGCAGCGGCCACGAACCTCTCCACGCAGGATTCGTGGGGCTTGGCATGCTGGATGCCGCTGTTCCCGGGGCAGTCTTCACCTCGCCCACACCGGACCAGATCATCCCGGCCACCACGGCAGTCGACTCGGGTGCCGGCGTCGTACATATCGTGAAGAACTACACCGGTGACGTCCTGAACTTCGAAACTGCCGCGGAGATGGCCCAAGCCGAAGGCGTGGCTGTCCGTTCGGTACTCGTGAACGACGACGTTGCCGTGGAGGACTCGCTGTACACGGCCGGTCGGCGCGGGGTGGGCGGTACCGTCCTCGTGGAGAAGATCGCGGGCGCCGCTGCTGAGCGGGGTGACGACCTTGACGCCGTGGCCGGCATCGCCGAGCGGGTGGTGGCCAACGTGCGGACCATGGGCGTCGCGCTCTCCGGTTGCACCGTGCCGCACGCCGGAACACCGAGCTTTGAACTGGCCGAAGACGAGATTGAGATTGGCATCGGCATTCACGGTGAACCCGGGCGGCACCGGATCCCCATGGAAGGGGCGGATGGGATTACCGACCGCCTCCTGGAACCGGTCCTTGAGGACCTGTCCATCGGCTCCGGGGACAAAGTGTTGCTGTTCGTCAATGGCATGGGCGGTACCCCGTTGAGTGAGCTGTACATCGTCTACCGCCGGGCAGCGAACGTGCTGGCAGAACGTGGAGCCACGGTGGAGCGTTCCCTGGTGGGCAACTACGTGACTTCCTTGGAGATGCAGGGCTGTTCCGTCTCCGTGCTGCGGCTCGATGACGAGATGACCACCCTGTGGGACGCTCCAGTCCACACCGCGGCCTTGCATTGGGGAGCGTGAGCATGGGATTGGGCGTCGATTGGGCCGTCGGCTGGCTGAGGCTCTCGGCAGAGGCCATGGCCGAACACCGCACTGAACTTATTGAGCTGGACCGGGCCATTGGCGACTCGGATCACGGCGAGAACATGGACCGCGGTTTCCAGGCCGTGCTCCAAAAGCTCGACGAATCGCCACCGGAAACGCCCGGCGCGGCACTGAAGGCTGCGGCCATGGCGCTCATGTCCAAGGTTGGCGGTGCGGCCGGGCCACTCTACGGAACGGCGTACTTGCGTGCTGCCATGGCGTTGGGCGATGCCACGGACCTTGATGCCGCAGCCGTGCTGTCCGCCTTGGTTGCGGCGCGCGACGGCGTTGTTGCCCGCGGTAAAGCCGAGCCCGGTGATAAGACCATGATCGATGCCTGGACCCCCGCGGTGGAGGCGGCACAGAAGGTGGCCGACGACGGCGGCGATGCGCTCGCAGCCTTGGAGGCCGCCGCGGAAGCCGCTGAGTCCGGAGCCGTTGCCACCGAACCCTTGGTTGCCCGCAAGGGCCGTGCCAGCTACCTGGGCGAGCGGAGTGCCGGCCACCGCGACCCCGGTGCGCAGTCCACGGCACTGCTCCTTCGGGCCGCTGCCGCCGCCGCGAAACAGGGCACGGTCGCATGACCGTTGGGATCGTGGTGGTCTCGCACAGCAGCAAGATCGCTGAAGGTGCCGTGGAACTCGCCGCCCAGATGGCGCCCGACGTCGGACTCGTCGCCGCCGGGGGAACCGACGACGGGCGGATCGGCACCAGCCTCGAGAAGGTGCTGTCCGCCGTCGAGCAGTCCCTTTCTGACGCGGGTGGCGAAGGGGTGGTGGTGCTGACGGACCTGGGCTCTGCAGTGATGACGGCGGAGTCCGCCATGGAGTTCGCCAGCGATCCCGATGCTGTGCAGCTGGCCGATGCGCCTTTGGTGGAGGGGTTGGTGGCCGCGGCCGTCGCCGCCCAAGGAGGTGCCGCCGTCGGGGATGTACGCAAGGCTGCGGAAGCCGCGGGAGGTGTGGCGCCGGATGCCGGTCCTGTGGTGCGGGGTGAGCCGGATGCCACGGCCGAATTCGAGCTCATCAATCCCATGGGCATCCACGCCCGGCCGGCAGCCAAGATTGCCGGTGGCCTGTCTGGCCTGGACGCTGAGGTGACCATCAACGGCGTCGACGGGGCATCCATGATGGAACTGATGGCGCTCGCCGCTGGCCAGGGAACGAACCTGCACGTGGAGGCCCACGGCGCGGATGCACAGAAGGCCGTGGACTATGTGGGCAGGCTGGTGGAGGAGGGCTTCGGGGAGCTTTGAGTTCAATCGTTTTCGCCCAAAATATTGATAAGTATCCTGATTAGTGATGTTGTAGAGATACAGGTTCACAACGAAAGAGGTGCAACATGGGTGCGGACGACAAAGCACAGAATGCTGGCGAAAAGATTGCAGGCAAGGCCAAGGAAGCGGCTGGAAAGCTGACTGACAACGAGCGCCTCGAAGCCGAAGGTAAGGGCGAGCAAACCAAGGCCGACCTCAAGAATGCCGGCGAGAAGGTGAAGGACGCCTTCAAGAACGACTAGGAATTGGGCAGGGCCGCTGGTTGCAGCGGCCCTGCCTTGTGTTCGACACAGCATGGAAAATCCGTAAGGGGAGAACCGTGAACTTACTGGTGAAACTGTTCGGCCTGGCGGTCAGCCTCGGAGCCGGCGCGTTGGCAAACAAGACCCTCGAAGGGTTGTGGGAGAAGAAAACCGGGAAACCTGCGCCCAAGGACGGCACTGACCTGGACGCTTCCTTGCCCGGCGTGCTCGTGTTTGCCGTAGTCTCTGCCGCGGTTGGTGCCGTGGTGCACGTCCTCACCCAGCGCGGCACAAAGAGTGCCCTGGCCCGCATGAAGAAAACAGCAGACGAGGTGTAGCGAATGGCCATAGCAAAGTACCCCAGTGTTGTCATCGATTGTCCGGATGCCCCCGCTTTGGCGGCCTTCTACGGAGAACTTCTCGGCTGGGAAGTCACCCGCGACGACGGCGACTGGGCAGATGTCCGCCCCGCCGATGGCAGCAACTGCATCTCCTTCCAGCAAGTGGACGTCTACCAAGCGCCCGTCTGGCCCGGACAGACCATTCCGCAGCAAATGCACTTTGACGTGATGGTGGAAGACCTGGATGAGGCCGAGAATGCTGTCCTGGCCATAGGTGCCACGAAGCACGACCACCAGCCGGGCGAGACTTTCCGGGTGTTCCTGGACCCGGCAGGGCATCCGTTCTGTTTGTGCGTTTCGTAGCTGGTTTCGCGGAGGGCCCGGTACTGCGTTCGACAGTGCCGGCCCTTTTGTCTGGGTTTGTTGCCGGGCTTTTTTGTGCCGGGCTTTGTTGCCGGGCCTTGTTGCCTAGCCTTGTTGCGCGGCCCATTCCTCGACGCGGCGGTTGCTTTCTTCTTCGGACAGGTCCTCCACGCGGGTCATGATGGACCAGCGCACGCCGAAGGGATCGCGGATGCTGGCGTAGCGGTCGCCCGAAACGAAGGTGCTGAATGGTTCGCGCACGGTGGCCCCGGCTTGCTCGGCGCGCTGCACCAGGCCGTCAGCGTCCGCGCAGTAAAGGCCCATGGAGTAGCAGTCGTCCTCGCCTTCCGGCGCGGGGACAAGGTGGTAATCGGGGCTCGGCTCCCCGAGCTGCAGGTGGCCGTTGCCGAAGTCGAGTTCGGCATGGACCACCACGCCGCCCATCTCCGTGGTGCCAACGACGCGCGCGCCGAACACGTCTTTGTAGAAGTCGATGGCCGCCTTCGCGTTCCTGACTGCGAGGAACGGGGTGAGGCTGGTCAGGCCCTTGGGAACGCCGTGGTTGGTGTGTTCTCCGTGGGCGGCCGTGGTTGATTCGGTGCTTGTAGTATCGGACATGTCTTTGACGCTACGCTTCCGCGCGCTGGCATCGCTTGGAGATTTGCGACAACTCTTGTTCGAGGGCGGGTATGGATCATTCATTCAAAGGAGTCCTTTACCCCGCCCGCTTGCCCACGTTCCACCGGCTTCCGGCACCTGCTTCGGTGGAGCATCTGGTCCAGTGGTTCTGGATTCCGGAGTGGGACATCGAACCCGGCCGTACTTCGCGGCAGCACGTGATTGCGTACCCCGCTTGCAATCTCGTGGTGGGGCTTGATGGCGTGGATTTTGCCGGCCCGACCACGCGGGTGGGGCACCAAGACCTCTCCGGGCGTGGGTGGGCGGTAGGTGCGCTGCTGCGGCCCGCTGCCGTCCCGCTTTTCACGGACGACCCCCGTGGAGTCCGCGACGCGGAAGTGGACTTTGCCGCCGTCGAACTTCACCGTACTGTCGCCGCAGCGATGTCGCCTCCCCCTCTGGAAGCGGACGACGGCGGCGCTCGCCGGGAGCGCGCGGTGGATGCCTTTGCGGCGTGGCTGGCTGTATTTGCCGGAGCCGGGGTGTCCGAGGAAGCGCTGCTCGCCAACCGGATGATGGATCTCTTGGCTTCCGATCCGTCTGTTCTCCGTTTGGAGGACGCGGCCGCGGTGCTGGCCGTTTCGCCACGGACGTTGCAGCGGGTGGCGCGGAAGTACGTGGGACTCAGCCCGGCGGCGCTGATCCGGCGTCGTCGTTTGCAGGACGCGGCTGAGCGGGCGCGGTTGGACGCTTCAGCGGATCTGGCGGCGATCGCTGCCGAGCTGGGCTACGCCGACCATGCGCATCTCACGAATGACTTCCGGAAGTATTTGGGATTCACGCCGAGTGGGTACCGGCGGGCAGTTGCGGGGGACTAGTTCGCTTCCTTGTCCTCGCCGGAGTCGGGTCTGGGTTCGGGTTCGCTGGCGGAGCCCGGTTGGCCGGCCGAGCCGGGTTCGTTGGCGGAGCCCGGTTCGCTGAGGCGGCGGCCGAACGCGGCGCCGGCGGCGTCCGGCAAGACGTTCGAGCCGAGGCCGAGCGTGCGGGACTTCAGGGAGCCGCCCAGGATGTTGCCCTCGCCTTTCATGAGTCCTTTGAAGCCCTGCTCGGCTACTTGGGCGGCATCGTCCTTTTCTTCCGCGCCGACCCTTGTGTCCAGAAGGTCTGCCTTCTCGAAGAAGGGCGTCTCGGTGGGGCCGGGAAGGAGTGTTGATACGGACACCCCTGTGTCCTTCAGCTCGTTGCGGAGTGCTTGGCTGAACGACTGGACGAAGGCCTTGGACGCGCCGTAGATCGCCTGGAACGGGGCAGGGGTCCGGGCGATGATCGAGGACGTGAACAGGATCCGGCCTTCATTGCGGGCGGCCATGTCCCTGGCGACCCACTTGGCGATACTGACCGTCGAGGCTACGTTGAGGTCGATGATCCTCAGTTCCTGCGCGAGGTCCGTCTCGATGAACGGGCCGCCTGTCCCGATTCCGGCGTTGATGGCGGCTGCTTCGAGGGGCTTTCTGAGTGAGTTGATTGCGGATTGCAGGGTTGATGCGCCATGCCTGTCCGCGAGGTCGATTTGGAGGGGGATGGGTTCGCCGCCCAGGCCCTGCAGGCTCCGGGCGGCGCTGCGGATGTCCTCTCCGTCCGCGACCATGACTGTGTCGAAGCCGTTGCTGAGGAATTGCCTCGCGAGTTCGAAACCGATGCCGGACGAGGCGCCGGTGACCAAGGCGAGGGGGCGGTTGTTGAGGGTCATGACGGTCCTTTGCTTCGTTCCTCACTATTCTAAGGGTGCTTAGTATTTGTTGGGGAGGGGTTCGCTGTAGGAGGGCCGCCGATTGTCAGGTTGGGTTCTTTGGAGTTGCTGCGGGGCTGTCAGGAAAAGGCTTTGGAGGGCCTAAGCTGACGGCTTTTGGGGGCGGTGCCTGACGTCAGGTTGGGGTGTAGTTCAGCCGGGCAGTTGAGTGACGGGCCCTCGGATGCAGGGTCGCTGAGACGATTATGCAGGGGACAACGAAGGCTACCAAAAGGGGTCTTTGGTAGCCTTCGTAGTTCTTTCTAAATTGGCATTACTCGATGTTGGTGATCATCACGTGCTTGACCTGCGAGTACTCGTCGATGGAGTGCGCGGAGAGTTCCTTGCCGTATCCAGACTCGCCAAATCCTCCAAATGGCATTTCCGGAACGGTGGAGAGGTGCCCGTTTACCCAGACCGTTCCGAACGCGAGCTCTTTCATGAATCGGGTCGTACGGTTAAGACTGGATGTCCAGACGCTTGCAGACAGACCATACGGTACGTCGTTCGCTAGCGAAAGCATCTCATCGTCCGATGATGCCTTTTGGATGGTGACGACGGGACCAAAAACTTCGCGCTGTATGAGTTCGTCGTCTTGAGCTACGTCTGTCACTACCGTGAGTGGAAAGTAGAAACCCGGTCGATCGATGCGTTCCCCACCCGTACGTATGTTCGCTTTCGTGGACTTGGCTCGCTCAATAAAGCCAAGAACACGGCTTAGCTGCCGCTCCGACACGACAGGGCCGATCTGCGTTTTTTCGTCCGAGGGATCACCTACAACTACGGTTTCCACATGTTGGAGGAAGCGGTCCAGGAACGCATCATAGGCGTTCTCGTGAACGATGATCCTGCAGGCGGCTGTACAGTCCTGGCCACTGTTGGCGAAAGCGGCAAGGGAAAGCTGCTCGGCAGCGTAAGCGATGTTTGCGTCATCGAAGACGAGTACGGGGGCTTTGCCGCCCAGTTCAAGGTGGACTCGCTTGAGGGTCGCTGCGGCGCCAGCCGCGATCTTGCGGCCGGTCCCCGTATCACCTGTGAGGGAGACGAGCCCTATGTCTTGGTGATCGACGATCGCCGTGCCGGTTGAACCATCGCCCAGGACGATATTGAGAACACCTGGAGGGAAGACGTCGGCGGCCAGTTGGGCGAGCTTAACCGTGGTTACAGGTGTGACCTCTGATGGTTTGAGGACCACGGTATTGCCTGCAGCCAGGGCCGGGCCGATCTTCCAGATCGCTTCGAGCAGCGGATAATTCCACGGCGTGATCAGTCCAACCACACCGATTGGCTGCCGGATCACCATGGAGGTACTTCCGCGCTCGTAATCTGCCGTGGCTCCGCCGTCGTTGACACGGACAGCTCCTGCATAGAAACGGATCAGGTCAACGATCAACGGCAGCTCTTCACGGGCGTTGGCGATAGGCTTGCCCACATTCCGGGATTCCAGTTGCGCGATTTCTTCGCTTGCCGCTTCGACCTTGTCTGCCAGCTTCAGAAGGTATTGAGACCGTTCCTTGGGCGTCGTCAGCCGCCACTCACTGAAGGCCTTCTTCGCGGCAGCGACCGCGGTATCGACCACTTCGCGTGACGCAATCGGGGCACGAGAGACTTCGATGCCGGTGCTGGGATCGAAGACGGGGAAGGACTCGCCTCCCGGCGCGTCGATCCATTCACCGTTGATGAAGTGCTGCAGCTGCAGGCCGGTGCGGGTTGCCTCAAGAGTCATCGGTTGTCCTCCTTGATCAAGTCTGCGGCCTTGGCCCCAACCATGACCACCGTCATGTTCGGATTCACGCGGACAAGTTCGGGGAATATGGATGCATCGGCGATGCGCAGACCATCGATGCCGCGTACCCGAAGGCGCGGATCCACGACTGCTTCGGCGTCGTCAGCTGCACCCATCTTGCAGGTGGCGCTCGGGTGGTAGACCGTGTTGGAGTATCGGCGGGCGTAAGCGCCGAGGTCCTCGTCTGACTGCACTTCGGCGCCGGGTGATACCTCTTTGACGATCCAGTCTTTGAGGGCGCTGGTTTCGGCCAGTTTGCGTCCGAGTTTGATTCCTTCGACCAAGAGCTTTTCGTCGCGTCCCTCGGGGTCGGTGAAGTAGCGCGGGTCAATGAGCGGCTTGTCTTTGGGGTCGGACGAGGCCAGTCGAACCGTTCCCTTGCTTGCTGGCCGGGCTACGTTCGGGGCGAACGTGAAGGCACGCTCGGGGCGCGGCAGGTCATCGAAGGGAGGCTCGTGCAACCAGTAGGTGAAGTGGCCGATGGTGACCTGGATGTTGAATTCCTCTTCGCCAAGTACATCTGCGTAGAAACCAAGGTCGAGGCCGTTGATGCTTTCTCCGGGGTCTTTTGCGGACTCCCAGGTCAGCGGTGTTTCGATGTGGTCGGAAAGATTCGACCCAACACCCGGCAGGTCCAGTACGACATCGATGCCATGCTCACGCAGGTGGTCGGCCGGACCAATACCTGAGAGCATCAACAGCTTGGGCGTGTCGATGGCCCCGGTGGAGATGACAACTTCGCGAGAGGCTCGGAAGGTTCCCTTGTTCGTTTCGATGCCCACTGCACGGCCGTCCTCGATGAGGATGCGGTGTGCCAGGGTCTCCAATTGCAGAGTCAGATTGGACGGCAGATCCGATGTTGGGTAGAGATAGGCGACAGCGGTCGAGACCCTGACTCCTTCTTCTTCATTCAGGGAGACCCACGAGATGCCTTCGCTGTAGTCGCCGACGGTGTTGTCAACCGTTTTGTAGCCCTGCTCGTTCGCCGCTTCAATCCAGGCTTGGGACAGTTCCGAGTTCTGGGTCACGGGATGGACTTTCATCTCCGGGAAGACCTGGTCGAAGTACTTGGCCGTGCCAGCCGCGTCCCAACCGGTCGCGCCCAAGGCGCTCCACCTGTTCATGTCCTCGTCCGGCGCCCTCAGTGCCCAGCAGTCGTTGTGGGAGCTGCAGCCGCCGAGCATTTTCGCGCGGCTGATTCGGAGCAGGGAGTTCCCGCGTTCCTGTTCGACCAACGGGTAGTCGTAGTCGTACTTGGGATTCCCGACCAAGGCCAGTGATTCCTTGAGCAGGAGGACTTTGGGGTCGTGCTCGAAGGCTTCGCCACCTTCAATCAGGCATACAGTCACCGACGGGTCGTCGGAGAGGCGTCGCGCCAAGACGGCACCGGCGCTGCCGCCTCCGACGATGATGTAATCGAATTCTGTCTGGTCTTTCACGAAAGTTACTGCCTTCCAATGCGTTGATAAACGTTCGGTTTCTTCCTCCGCAGTACCTCTGCCGTGACGATGCCAATCACAAATACAAACAGTGACGACAAGAGCATGATGTTCGACAGCAGTTGCGACCCTCCGATGAGGGAGGGGAAGTTGATGACGCCGAGAATATCCATCACTACGAGGGCCACGAAAGCCAGGGCCGGAGCGATGAGAGTCTTCCAGCGGGAAAGGGTGGGGTCCGGGTTCTTTCGGAAGTAGAACACGGCGGCAAGGCTGGTCAGCGTCATGGCAACCATGATGGTGAAGGCGGCTGCTCCGGCGAACCATGCGTAGATTTCCGCAGCCGACAGGCCAAGTACGATGAGGATTCCTGTGAGTACAAGGTAGGTCGAGCTCACCGTGATAGATGCCCTGTGGGGGGATTGGAATCTGGGATGGGCCTTCCCCAGCGCAGCGGGAAGAATGCCATCGACCCCGAGCGACCAGGTATAGCGGGTGGTGACGTTCTGAATGGCCAAGTGCGCGGCCAGGATGCTGGTGATCAGCAGGACGTTTGCTGCATCGCTGAGGATGGGTCCGCCGAATTGTGTTGCTACAGCAAAGAACGCTCCGGCCGGGTCTTCGGTTGCACGGGCCAGGGCCTCAGAAGTTCCGAGTCCGGTGATGAGTGCCCAGGCGGTAATGGTGTAGAAGAGGCCGATAAGCAGGACGGTGATCTTGGTTGCGCGGGGGATGGTTTTGTTTGGGTCGCGGGTTTCTTCACGGTAGATTGCGGTGGCTTCAAAACCCGTGAAGAGTGCTACGGCAAAGACCAAAGCGATGCCAAGCTGGCCCGACGTGAACGCTGAGGGAGTGAAGGGCTCGAAGGAGATTCCGGATGCCCCGCCTTGGGCAAAAACAACGACGTCGAAGATAACGACAACCAATACCTCGCAGGCCAGGAGAATGCCCAGCACCTTCGCTGAAACGTCGACCCTGAAATACGCCAGTGTTCCTACGAGTACCCAGAACATGAGCGAAAACACCCACCAGGGGATATCGGGTCCGCCATGGCTTGTGACGAACCCCTGCACGGCCAGACCGGCGAAGCCGTAGAAACCCATGCCGATGGCGACGTAGGAGGCAAGAATCAGGAAAGAGGATCCGAGTCCAACGCGTCGGCCGAGGCCTGCAGTGATGTAAGCATAGAAGGCGCCGGGGTTGGGGACCGAGCGCGTCATTGCGCCGTACCCAACTGAGAAAAGCAGCAGCACGGCCATGGTGGCAAGGAAGACACCTGGCGCTCCAATGCCGTTTCCCGCGGCAATAATAATGGTGATGTAGCCGGCGGTTCCTGCCAGAGGGCCGGCAAAGGCCAAAGCGGCCAGAACCAGGTCAGCCGTCCCGAGATGGCCTGCGAGGCCGGGTTTTGAGGTCTTAGTGGAAGTCACTGGACTGGCCAAGCCATCGTCACTGCTTCCGAGGGTTTCTGTACTGCTCATGGAACTGCTCCAAAATTCTTCAAGGCGCCAAACGGGCTGGGTGAATTCCTCCCGATTACCCCGCGACGGGTTTTCATAGGGGGCATACGGTCGGGGCGGCTGCTTTTCGCAGTTCCGCTGTGGCTGTCCCAGGGGTGATCTGGATCATGCAATCGACATTATGGCGTGATGCAAGTCGCTGCCATTGGAATCTTCACGAATGCGCTGAGTTATGGTTAGCAATACTCCAAGTCGTCGTGCTGCCCGAAGACACGGAAGCGGGAGGCGGTATAAAAACCGCCTCCCGCTCCGTATTTTCAGGCCTGGTGCTTGTTATGAGCCCTTTGATCCATTCGATGCTTCGAGGCTTTGACGGAGCCCCTGCGGCAAGGGTAGGGATCGGAACCCGTCATGGTCTGTGCGATGAGTCCAGACGTGTTTGGTCCGCACGGAGCAGGCCGGACTGCCTTCCCTGGTAATGGTGGTTTCGAAAACGAAGCTTGTCGTCCCGATCTCGGATACCCGCGACGTGAGCTGCAGGAGATCATCCAGCGCTATTCCGTCGCTGTAGTCTGCGGAGCAGGCCACCACGGGCAGCCCGAACCCCTTAGCCAGAATGTGGCTAAGGGGTTCGTAGTCGCGGATCAGCCACTCCGAAAGACCGGCTTCGTGCCAGCGGAAGACGGCAGCGAAGTAGATGACGCCTGCAGCATCGACGTCGCCAAGTGCGGCGCGGTATTCGCGTGTCAGGGGAGCTGTCATGTCGTCAGCTGTGTCCAGGATCGGCTCACCAGTGGACGGTCGCTCCGGGGATGACCGGGTCCAGTTGGCGGTTCCATTTGGCTTCGGAAATGTCCACTTCCGGTTCCTGGCCAGTGAGCAGCTGGCTGATCAGCTTGCCTGTCATCGGTCCTGCCGAGTTGCCGAAGACGTGGCCGGCGGCCATGACCAGGCCGGGAGCGATTTCGTCTATGACGGGAACCATGTCTGAAGTGAACGGCAGAACGCCTGCCCAAACCCTGTCGATGCCGACCTTCTTGAGCCCGGGGAAGTCGTTGATCGTGTCTTCGGCCAGCGCCTTGAGACCATCGAGGCTTGGGAACAGGTCCACTTCAGAGGGATAGTCCATCGGGCAGCCAATGAGGATTTCGCCATTAGCACGCTGGGCTGCGAGCGTGAGGAGCGAGTAACCTGTTTCCTCCTCGATCTTGCTCCGGAAGAGGTCATCGTCCCAGCTGGGGAGGTTTCGGAACAAAGAGTACGTTTTTGTGGCATTGGGCCCGTAGACGACCGGTTTGATCTGCTGCGGCAGTGGCTTGGTGGCCATGACCTGCAGGCGCTCCCGACCGATGGGTACTTCAAGGCCGCTGGCTCGCATCAGTTTTTCGGTCCAAGCGCCGGAGGCAATCACGACCTTGTCCGCGAAGAAATTGCCCTCGTTGGTTTCAACGCCGATGATGCGGTCCCCGGAGAAGATCAGCTTCGAGACGGTGATACCCTCGCGGAGGGTGGCCCCTTCCGCCCGTGCGCCGGCCGCGAGGGCGGCGACAACCGTTGGGGTGTTGATTTGTGCGTCGTTGGCGCAGAAACTGGCGCCAAGTACGTCATCGCGGATGGGACCGACAAGCGATCGTACTTCCTTGCCATCGATCAGTGACATGTCCAGGCCGTCAGCCTGCCTCGCAGCGACGAACTCTTTGAAGACCTGCTCTTGACGGTCGTCGTAGAAGTAGATCAGGCCGCCTTCTGCCCGGAATTCAAATGGAACCGGAAGGTCTTGGCGGAGCTGGTCGTAGAGGGAGCGGCCCTTGAGGGAGATGTTCAGAGCCCATCCGGGGTTGCGGCAGTGCAGCCACACGAAGCCTGGATTCCGGCCGGAGGCCCCGTAGCCCACATGCTTCTGCTCCAAGAGGGTGACATCCAGCCCCTCGCGGGCAGCGAAGTATGCCGAGGACGTGCCAACGAGGCCGCCTCCTACAATAAGAACTGAGTTCGACACTTAGTTGGTCCTTTCGTAGATGTCGGTTTCGAAGTAGGGGGAAACTTCGATCGCCTGTGCAGGGTCGTGGTCACCGAGGTTCTGGTAGTACGCGGCGCGGGAAATCCGGTACTGGCCGGCCCGGTGCATTTCAGCGAACATTTCCGCGGTCTTGACGGCGACAAGGTTCGGGTTGATGACGGGAAGATCAGCGAGCTCTGTCCGTCCCTGTTGGATGGCCAGTTCATAGCAGGCGGAGACGATGGTGCAGCCGATCAAGATGGCTTCAGCGCCAGTCCTTTCGAGTGCCGACTTAACCACCTCGTAGGTGTCCGTGGCGCAGGCGTTGGTGTCCTTAACCATGTCGTCGACGAACCAGCCGACGGCTTCGATGTTGCGGCAGTTGGCGTCGGTCCCGTAGATGCGCAGACGGTCTTCAAGTTCGGGTACGGCCTTGTGGTGGTCCGTGACGATGGCGTATCGGTGTCCGTACATGCGGGCCAGGGCTGTCGACGTTTCCAAGGGCCCGATTACTGGGATGTTGACGAGCTCCCGCGCCTCGGTCAGTGCGGGATCGTAGAGGCATCCGATGACAAAAGCGTCGTAGCCGGCTGCTTCTGCGGCCTTGGCTGCCTTGAGGATCTCGACTTGGACAACCTGCTTGGGGGCGTAGTAGTCAATATTCCTGGGTCCGGCATTAAGGTGCCAGATATCGAGCTGCGTGGTATCACGCAGTGAGTGCTCAAGTACTTGACGGATCAGATCGTCGAACTGTTCCGTACCGAAGGGGTTGAGGAAACAGATGCGCAAGGGCGCGGTGGCGTTCGTGTTCATGGGGTCGAGGCTACGCTCGTTGAAAACATCCTCGGAATAGGTGGATTTCCAATAGCTAACGCTTTGGTTCTGTAAAAAGCCAAAAGATCCGTCGCTCTGTGCTGGTTACGACAGCCGCCGAGTAGAAGGTCGTAACTCTCATGAAGATCTGGTGCAGGATTGAGTATTCATCCAATAGAGCTTCACTGCGCCAAGGGTAACTATGGCTGGGACAACCTAATGACCCCGCTGTGGGGTCCATCTACATCTTGGAGACGATGCTGAATGACCAGGACCCAGCTGCAAGGCTCGACGGGACTCTTCTTCGATGAATTTGAAATCGGGCAGTCCTGGACTTCCCCGGCACGCACCATCACCGAAGCTGATGTTGTGATGTTCGCGGGGCTGTCTGGCGACTTCAACCCACTGCATACCGATGAGGAGTACTCCCGGACAACCCAGTTCGGCGGGCGAATCTTCCACGGTCCGGGTGTTTTCGCCGTTGCCACGGGGCTGGAATCCCGCCTCGGCATTAAAGAAGGGACGGCGATAGCGTTCCTCGGAATGACCTGGAACCTTAAAGGTCCGGTGCGGATTGGTGACACCATCCGGGTTGAACAAGTGGTAGCTGCGAAGAAGCCCTCGGGTTCCAAGCCTGACCGGGGAATCATCACCTTTGATGTTTCTGTCGTCAACCAAAAGGACGAAGTCTGCCAGGAGGGTCAGTGGATCGTCATGTTCAAACGGGAGCAGGCGTGAGGACACCGGCGACGTTCTCAGCCGTCTTACGCGAACGCGCAGGTACCCACCCCAACCGGGACGCCGTCACGGATGGGGCATTGAAGGTTTCCTACGGCCAGTTGGACCGTACCGCCGACAGGTTGTCAGGCAATCTTGTTGAAGCCGGAGTCCGCCCGGGTGATCGTGTGGTGCTGATGGCGGATAATTCCGCGATCCACTTGGCAGCAGCAGTGGCCATTTGGCGGGCAGGAGCGGTCCTGACCACCTTGTATGCTTCCTCCGGAGCAGCTGAAGTTACGTATGCCCTTGAGAACTCAGAGGCGACAGTAATGGTGGCCGACGAGCGAGCAGCGGCAGTCGCCGGCTCCTTGGAGCAAGTGCCGACGGTCGTAATTATTTCCAACGCCGATTTCGCCGTCGAAACCGAGGCGGATACGGGAATCCTGTCGGACGCTGAGACCTCTCCTGATTCTTTGGCTCTGATTTGCTACACCTCGGGCTCCACAGCGGCGCCGAAGGCGGTCATGCACTCACATGCAGGATTGCTTGCTGGCGCCTTGTCCTACGCTGCTGTCTGGCATCTGGGCCCGCAGGACCGTACGATCGTGTGCCTGCCCATGGCCTGGGCTTTTGGATTGGTGACAACGTCCATGGCCACTCTGGCGTCTTCCGGTGAGGTGATCGTCCTGGCACGGACAAAACCTGAGCTGATCGTCGATTCTTTGACGCGCTTGGGTGGCACGTTCCTGGCAGGTGTCACGACGATGTTTGGAAAGCTGACGGAGTATCTGGACTCTCGAGGGCCCATCAGCGTTCCGGCACTGAGGTTGTGCATTTCCGGTGGTGAGCCCCGCAACGAGGCCGTCTTTGAGCGTTGGCGCGAAGCCACCGGCTGTGTGGTTCATGATGTGTATGCCGCCTCCGAGTGCTTCCCGGCTGTGACGTATGATCCTTACCTTGACCCCACCCCGGTACTTGGATCCTCGGGAAAAGTAGCCCCTGGCAGCCAGATGCGCATCATCGATGCGCAGGGTACCGCAGTGCCTGCCGGTCAGGTGGGGGAGGCGCTCTGGAAGGGGCCGGCTCATTTCCTTGGCTACTGGAAAAATCCGGAGCAAACCGGGAAGGCCCTCACCGAGGATGGCTGGTACCGCACCGGTGATCTGGTAAGGGTTGATTCCGATGGCTATGTATTTGTCGAAGGCCGGCTTTCGGACATGATCATCCGGGGCGGCAGCAATGTCTCGCCCTCCGAGGTGGAAGCGGTCCTGGGCACGCATCCTGACGTGCGCAGCGCGGCCGTCGTCGGCCTTCCCGACGAGATGTACGGTGAGCTCGTCGCCGCGGCCCTTGTTCTGCGGGAGGCGGCAGTACTGGATCCGGAAGGCCTCAAGCGCCACTGTGCCGGACGCCTCGCGGCCTACAAGATTCCTGGTGTGTTCGTATCGGTGGAAACTTTCCCGCTCAACTCCCGCACGGGCAAGGTTGACCGTCGGGCCGTCAAGGCAGACCTGCAGAAATCCGGGGTGAGCGCATGAGTACGCTCCGCATCGCCACAGCCCAATTCCAGCTCCGGCCGGAGATCTCCCTGGAGTCATTCTCCGACCATGTCGCAGGAGCAGTTTCCAATGCTGCTGATGCAGGTGCGCAATTGCTGCTGCTTCCGGAGCTGGTGACCACGGGCCTGCTGGCCAGCCACCCCGACCAGTCCGCTTTGGAACCCGGAGAGATTGACGAGGCATACCGTACCCTGCTGCCCTATATTGCCGACCATTATGTGGACGTAATGTCGGGCTTTGCGCGAAGGAGCGGCCTGACCATCGCCGGCGCAAGCAATATCCGCCGGCATCCGGATGGAAGCCTTCGAAATACCGGCTACTTTTTCCATCCCGATGGGCGAGTCGATGAACAGGACAAACTTCACCTGACGCCACCGGAACGCGCGATGGGGATTACACCAGGGGACACCATTACCCTTTCGCGTGTAGAGGGATTCACAGTCGGCATTCAGATCTGCGCCGACATCGAGTTTCCCGAGGTTTCCAGAGAGCTGGCTCTTCGTGGGGCCGACCTGTTGTTGGCGCCATCGCTGACTTGGAACACCCGCGGCGCAAACCGCGTCCGGTACGGTGCTCATGCGCGGGCTATGGAAAACCAGCTCTACGTTGCGGTGTCCCCGTTGGTAGGGCACAACGGGATCCCTTACGGTTCCCCCCTTCGGTGCACTGGTTATGCCATGGTTACCGCACCCTTGGACCGCACCTTCGGACTTAACGACGGCGTCCTCGCTGCGCATGAGGATAATCGCCAAGAAGGTTTGGTTCTTGCGGATCTGGACACTGAGCTCTTGGCAGCGTCCAGGGCGAACCCTGAGCCTCCGGGCCTGAAATACATCCGCCCTGACCTCTACGAGTCGATACGGAATACAGGTGCAGTGCACCATGTCTGAGGTCGTCTTCAGCCACCGGATCCGGGTGAGGTACCACGAGACGGATGCTCAGACCTTCCTTTTCAACTCCCGCTACCTTGAGTATGCAGACGTCGCGATGACGGAGTTCTTCAGGTCTCTTGGCTGGACTTACCCGCAAATGTTGGCCGAAGGCTTTGACCCGTCCGTTGTGAAAACTTCCCTGGAGTTCCGCAGCCCTGCACGATTGGACGACCTGGTTGAAGTCCAGGTCAGATGCTCCAGAGTCGGCACTTCCAGTCTCACACTTGGGTTCGTTTTCTTTGTGGATGACCTGAACATATGCGAGGTCGAAAGCGTTTACGTCAACGTCGACTCTTCCATTGCCGCCTCCCGTTCCATACCCGAGGCCATAGCCTCGAAGCTGAGGGCAGCAACCTTAAACCCCCGTGATTTACCAACACTAGGAGTACGAACATGAAGACCAGGCTGACCGAGCTGCTGGGCATCGAGCATCCCGTCCTTTCGGCAGGCATGGCAAGGGTTGCCCAAGCTGACCTGGTTGTGGCTGTCAGCAACGCCGGAGGCATGGGTTGCCTCGGTGGGGTCAGCTTCCTTCCTGATGCCCTGAGGGCAGAGATAAAGGACATCAAGTCCCGCACGACCAAGCCGTTCGCAGTCAACCTCCTCCTTCCCGAGATCCTGACTTCGGAGGATGACAGCAGTTGGGCGCCGGTGCGGGAACTCTGGGAGCGGCTCTCCAATGAGGAACGTACCAAACTCAAAGGCGTCGAGGCCCTGCTCACCAAGGGTGCGGTGCAGGGGCAGGTGGATGTCGTCATGGACGAAGCTCCACCTGTCGTTATCCTTACTTTTGCGACGCCCCGCGAGTTCATTGCCCAGTGCCACGAAAAGGGCATCATCGTAGGAGCTCTGAGCGGTTCGATCGGAAACGCCCGCCGGGCCGTTGAAAACGGTGTCGACTTCATCATCGCGCAAGGCACCGAGGGCGGCGGACACACCGGCCATGTCGGTACCATGGCGTTGATCCCAGGCGTCGTGGACGCCGTATCCGTGCCTGTCGCTGCGGCTGGAGGCATTACGGATGGGCGAGGCCTGGCGGCTGCATTGAGTCTTGGTGCCGAAGCTGTGTGGGTGGGAACACGTTTCATCGCCTCGAACGAGGCCTACGGTCATGACGCCTTCAAACAGCGCGTCGTTGAGGGACAAAGCAAGGACACCGTCCTAACCCGTTCTTACACCGGCAAGCCGCTGCGTGCTTTCCGAAACGATTGGACGGCGCAGTGGGAGACCCGCGCCGCTGAGATCTCCAACTTCCCAGGGCAGTACGCCGTCGCCGGAACACTGGTGGAAACCGGCTATCAGGACGGTGACCTGGCCACCGGAATGATGCCGGCGGGGCAGGGGGTGCAGAGCGTCCGTGCGATCCTGCCCGCTGGGCAAATCGTCACAGACATGGTTGAGGAAGCTCAGAGTATCTTCAACCGCTTCAGCTAGGGCAACAGTGGCCCCGGCGATGATCCACGATGGAATCAGCGCCGGGGCTCTTCTGTGGTCAGAGTCATGGACTAGGGACTCCCTGCGTGCGAGCCATCGCGCGCCTTTAGTCGGAAGGAACGGCGCCGATCGACCCCGCAGCCTGCTCTCCCGAGTCGAGGGGACTTTCTGCGGCCAGTGCTGCTCGGGCCACTCCTGGTTGTTTCGCTCGCGGCACCCGAACCACGCGGCCTGCAGCGGTTCCGGCCTGCTCCGCTAACCGGGCCAGATGGACTGAGGCTATGACGTCGGGGGAGCGAAGCGAACCTCCCACGATGTCCTCGATCTTCTGTAGCCTGTACCGGAGCGAATTGTGATGAATATGCAGCGCCTTGGCTGCGGCCATTACATCCAGCTCAGCAGTAAAGAAGGCGTCCAGGGCTTCCAAAAGAATGGGCTTGTCCTGAAGCGCTCCGATCGTGTCGAGGGACCACTCAGCCATGCGTTCGAGGCCCACGTGGGCCAACAGACGTGTGGTGAATTTGAAGTCGTCATAGCTGAATATTCTTGCCCCAGGCTGCTGGCGCGCCTGTTGGAGGGCCAGTACAGCGTCGTAATGCGACGTGCTGGCCTCGCGCACATGGTTGATTGACCGGCCCAGCCCAACGACCAGACCGGGGTCCTCGGCCAACAGTAGAGACAGGCCCTGGCTGAGGACCGCGGGATCAGCTTCGACCAACACCGCAGTGCTGGTACTCCGACGGCAGACAAGAGCCGTAGCACCGACCTTGAGCAGGGCGCGGCCGATGCGTTCTTCCAAGGGGCGCGCCAACGCGGATTTTCCGGTCTGGGGGCCGTAGCTGACAATGTCCAGCACCCGCACCACCGTTGAAAACACGATTCCCAACGACGAAGCCCGACCAGCCAGAACATCCGGGCTGTCGTACGGTTTCAGATTCAGCAGCTGTTCAAGGACCGAACTGCGAACGGCCTGATCCTGGTTGGCCACCAGAACGTCAATCCGGTCTGCGGCATCAATGAGCGAAGCGGCCACCCTCGCAGCCGCCCTGACATAGGAGCTGACAAAATGATCCCTTCGGCCACCGACCAACAACCAGCGCGCACTTCGGGAGGCAGTCTCATCGAACCGGACCGCCAAAGCATTCCACCCGGACGAATTGACTTCGGTTTCCGGAAAGGCCGACCCGGCCACTTGCTCCAGCAGCAGTCTTACCGGAAGCACACCTTGGGAAGCCAGGACCTCGCCGGAAGCGGCCACCATGGCAGCACCCCCGCCGCAAATCTTGGCCAATCGCGTCAGCAGCGCCGGCAAAGGTTCACGGGGACCCAAGGCAGCGACCAGGGACTGCTGCATGGTCACCATCTTGTTGAAACGCACCGCGTCCGGGCTCGACTGGAACCTGTTGACCGTGTCGATCAGATCGGCGAACCGCGTAGTTAGCGGAACTTCAAGAACTGGCAGCCCCGCCGTCACGAGTCCATCTATCAATTCACTGCGAAGCATGCCCCGATACGTCTCAGGTAGGGCAACCGCAACGGCGCCCACGTCCTTGATCTTCACGAGCAGGGATTCAAGTTCTTCGGTGTCCTTGGGGACAGAGCCCAAGATGAGGACCAGCTCATTGCGGCCGAGCCCATCAAGGTCCTCGGGCTCCACAATAATTTGGGCGGACTCCACCGGACTGGCGCGCATCGTGTCGAGCACCCGGATGGGCCGCAACTGTAAGGCAGGGTGCGCCAGCAAGTCATTGATGGTACAGGGCAGGCCCGCGGCCTGTTCTCCATCATGTTCGGGGGGCCCTTGGGGCCGGTCCGTTGAGTCTGGCATAGCCAGAGTTTATCGAGGGTTCAACCTGTGAGGATCGCAAATCTTCGGTTAAACTAACGAAAATAGGAGCCTCTTACTAGAATCCTGCCAATACTTGCTCGTGGTGATCCAAACTAGGCTTCCTTTCATGAACGCTAACCCCGCACCAGCAGCACCACAGGATCTGGAAAATGATGACCGAGTCATCGCCCCTGCCTATTGGTCAACGTCCGTCAGCCGGGTTACGGACTCCAAAGTATTTATCCGCGGTTATGACCTTGAGGAGATGATTGGAAAGCTGCCTTTCACGGCGGCATCCTTCCTGCTCTTGAAAGGACGTTTGCCCACTCCAACCGAAGCTGACCTTCTCGATGCCGTGCTCTCCGCCATTCTCGACTACTCGCTCCAGAAATCCGGCACGGTAGCAGCCCGGTACATTGCATCCGCCAACCCCAGCATGGCCGCGGCAGTTGCAGCGAGTGTTTTGGGCGTAGGCAAAAACACCATGGACCCGTCCGAAACAGCTGCGTTCTGCCTAGCCGCCTACGAGAGGTTGCAGGTCGAGGGAGTGCCTGCGAAGAAGCTCGCAGCAACCATCGTCGAGGAACTTAGGACCAAAAAGCAGCGTATCCCCGGGCTTGGCCACCCTGTGTTCCGATACGAGGATCCCAGGGCCCAGAAACTTAAGGAAAAGGCTGTCGAGGCCGGCATCTGGGGTCCCCGCGCGGAATTCTTTGAGGAGATCCACCGCGCATTCACGGCTCTGCCGGGCAAGGAATCCATCGTCCTCAACGACATCGGCATGATGGGACTGGTCCTGGTGGAGATGGGCTTCGGCCCGGAAGAAACCACCGGCATCGCCATCTTGTCAATGCTGCCCGGTGTGGTGGCCCACGTGGCCGAAGAACTCAACAGTGGCCGTCCGATCCGCACTGTGCCCGAAGGCACGGCCGAATACGACACGGCAATCAAGAATTTCGAACAGGATTGGAAGGGATTGGGATGGGTCGCAGGATAGCTATCACCGGGGCCGGAGCTGGAATTGGCCGTGCCATAGCAGCAGCATTCGCCGAGCAGGGCGATGTAGTACATGTTGGGGACATCTCCGAAGAACGCCTGGGCGAGCTCAAGGCTTCCATCAGCGGCGATGTGCATTTCACACAACTGGACGTTTCAGACTACAAGTCAATGCAAAGTTTCGTCCGCGAAGCGGCCGGTGAGGACGGTCTTGACGTCTTCGTGAACAACGCCGGGCTCTTCGATGGCTATGCAGGCATCGACGACACCACCCACGAGCTGTGGCAGCGGATCATCGACGTGAACCTCACCGGCTACTTCAACGGCTGCAAGGCTGCCCGGAAGGCCCTGAAGCCACAGGGCGGCAGGATCGTTAACATCGGATCTGTTGCCGGCCAGCATGGCTCTGCCGATGGTCTCGCCTATGCGGCGAGTAAGGCAGCGATCGAAGGCATGACACGACGCCTCGCTGTTGACCTCGGCCCGGACGGAATCACGGCCAACGTCGTTGCCCCAGGTGTAACTTCAACGAACATCCGGGCTAACTCCGGTGACCAGATCGGTCACCTTGTGGACATGAATCGTGGCGTCGGGGCGAGCCCGGAGAAGATGGACTTCCTCATTCCTCTCAAGAGGTCCGGCACCCCGGAGGAGGTCGCCAACTTGGTGGTGTTCCTCGCCAGTCCTTTGGCGTCGTACATTACTGGTCAGGTAATCCACGTCGACGGAGGTTGGCACGCCACCTAGGGTGCCACCAGGTAGGAAAGAAGATCATGCACTTGGACCAAGCGGACATCGTAGTCGTCGGTGGCGGTATTGCGGGACTCGCCACGGCCCATTCCTTGGCCAGGAGGGGCTATGACGTTGTTCTCGTCGAACAGCGCTTTCTTGCTTTCGGCGCATCAGGCCGGAACTCCGGCGGTGTCTGGCTGCAGTCCATGTCCGCCGGAGCCGAGCTGGATCTTGCCCGCCAAAGCCTCGGTCTTCTTCGAGGCCTTGAGGATGAGCTCGGACCTACCTTCGACTACGTCACTTCCGGCGGCGTCTTCTTCCACGAAACCGACGACCAGGAGCGCATCCTGGCGGACTTCGCCGCCGAACGCCGGGGGCTGCGCATAGCCACCGATTCCATCACCGCGGACGAGGCCCGAAAGCTGGCGCCCGGCATTCCAGAGACAGCTACGGGTGCACTCTTTTTCTCCGAGGACGCCAAGCTCAGCACGTCCAAGCTCGTCAAGGGCCTCGGGCAGAGCATCCGCAAGCGAGGTGTGCGGATTTATGAAAATACCGCCGCGCTGAGCCTGATCCGTTCCGGGGATACAGTTGTGGGTATCCGCACCGTCCGGGGCAATATCGTGGCCGGCGGAGTGGTCTGGTGCGCCGGGCCATGGGCCACCAACCTGGACTCTGAAGGAATCCATCTTCCCTTGGAACTTGTCCGGGTCGGCCTGCTGATGACCCAACCCATCCGGGAGGTTCTGCCAGCCATGACCAGGGGGCCGCGCGGAGCCCTGCATGTCGGACCACTGTGCGCTTTGCCGTCTTTTCAGGCGGATGTCTTTGCCCCCGCCACCGAACCTGGGAAACCCGGGTACGAAGATGTCGTGGTGCAGAACGGGGAGGGCAATCTGTTCGTAGGCCACACGCTGGACGCTGCCAACTCCTTGAACCCGCACATCACGATGGAAGCTTCCAGGTCGATGATTGACACAATTCTCCAGCGCCGACCGGAGTATGGGGAGTTGGGCGTCACCGGGCTTTGGGCGGGCATCGTGGGCTACACCCCGGACAAACTCCCCATCATTGATCACGTTGAAGGTTTGTATGTAAACACCGGGCACAGCGCGGGGGCGGCCACCGGACTTTACGGTGGCGAGTTGACGGCGCAGCTGGTTGCTGGCGAAGACCCGACGATTCCATTGGACTCGTTCTCCGCGCGGCGCCCGGGACTGAACACGGAAAGAAACCCACGATATGCACGCGAGACTGTCTGAACAGGACCAGTACTTTCTTGAGCGTATTACGCGCTTCGTCGACGAAGAAGTCATCCCGGCCGCCGACGCTCTTGATGCGGAGGGAACCTACCCCCACGATCTGGTCAAGCGTTTAAAGGAACTCGATTTCTTTGGCGCCAGCGGCAGGGCACTGCCCACGTATTGCCTGGCCTTGGAAGAACTGGCCAGAGGATGGCTGAGTCTCATCCCCGTGGTGAATGCCCACACATCGTCGGTATGGACCATCCGAAACTATGGCACCGACGCCCAAAAGTACCGGTGGCTGGAACGGCTCAAAACCGGGCAGTGGACGGCGTGCCTGGGGTTGACAGAGCCCCATGGTGGTTCCGATCTTCAGAACGTCTCGTCGACGGCCCGCCGGGTCAACGACGGTTGGGTCATCGACGCGCACAAAACCTTCATCACTCACTCCGAACACAGTGACGCCATGATGATTCTCCTAAGGACCGCCCAACGTAGCCCGGGAGTTCCAGGTCTGTCCCTGTTCATGGTCCAGCGGGAGGAATGGGAGGTTGTGCGTGCGCTGCCCAAGTTGGGTACCAAGGCCGTCGAAACCTGCGAAGTGCGCATAAGTGACCTGCGTGTCCCGCAGGACAGGCTCATCGGAGACGTGCCTGGCCATGGCTTTGGTCAAGTCATGGACGCCCTTGAAGTAGGCCGTCTGGCTGTCGCGGCGGCAGCGGTCGGTGTCGGCCGCAGCGCCCTTTGGAATGCCGTTGACTACGTCAAGCAGCGCGAAGCCTTCGGCAAGCTGGTAGGCGACCAGCCAGCTGTCCATGCCCAGCTCGCAGAAGTGGGCAATGCCCTCGCCGCGTCAAAGGCCCTGACCCTCGCGGCCGCGACTGCCAAGCAGTCCGGTGGGAGACGGGACCTGGAAACGTCGTCGGCGAAGGTGTTCGCCTCGGATACCGCTGTACGTGCCGCGCTCGTTGCCATGGAATTGGCAGGTGGGAACGGGTATCTCGAAGACCACCGGTTTGCCCGCATCCTCCGCGACGCCACCCTGTTTTTGGCTGGCGAAGGATCTAACGGTGTATTGAACGCACTGATCGGAAACAAGATCAGACAGGGAAGAAAAGACCTCTCATGGATCTAACTTCCGCGCAGGAGACAAGACTGGCTGAAGGGAACGCGGCATGCCACTGAAACTCCCCGAAGGGAAACGCCTTGCAGTGTCGGTCGGAGCCGACTTCGACGCCCACAGCGTATGGATGGGCTCATTCGGCTCAACGTCCCCGAGTTACCTTTCGAGGGGGGAGTTCGGTGCCGAAGTGGGAGTCCCTAGGTTGCTGGAGACCTTTCGACGCTACGGAATCAAGACAACCTGGTGCGTACCTACCCACACCATCCAGACCTTCCGGCAACAATGCGATGACATCTTGGTGGACGGACACGAAATCGCTGCCCACGGTGTCTACCACGAATACATTCCCAAGTTGGAGGCCGCGGAGGAGAGGCGGCTTATGGAACTGCAGCTCCAACAACACGAGCAGCTGCTTGGGCAGCGCCCGCGCGGCTACCGTTCGCCGGCCTGGGATTTTTCCGAGAACACACTCGGGCTGCTGGAGGAATTTGGCTTCACGTGGGACTCGTCCCTCATGGGACGGGACTTCGAGGTTTATAAGCCGCGCCCGGTCATCGCCCAGGACAGGGAAAAAGGCAACACGTTTGGGCAGCCCAGCCCCGTCCTCGAGATTCCCGTGTCCTGGTATCTCGACGACTTTCCGCCTTTGGAAAACCTGCCCCGCAGCGTTGGAATGGCCGCCACTGACGGTGTCCTGGCCCGCTGGACGGACCTGTTCGACTTCGCCTACGATCGCGTGCCTGGAGGGGTCTATACACTGACCCTTCATCCACAGACCATCGGCCGTGGCCATCACCTAATGATGCTCGAACGGTTCCTCGACCACCTCGCCGCTCGCGAGGGCGTCTGGTTTGCCTCGCTCAGCGACATCGCAGAATGCTGGCAAGACTAAACGCGGAAGGACTGAACCAGGCTGCCACGGCCTCACTCTGCGGAAAGCGATCACACATCGGTGAAACACAAAGGGAGCCTCCAGTGGGAGGCTCCCTTTGGCATTGGCGCTCTCAAGCGGGAATCGCTGCCACTACTTCGACTTCGATAAGGTGGTCTGCCTCCCAGAACCTCTGAACTTCAATGCCGACACTGGCCGGACGAACTCCGCCGAAGACCTCAGCGCGCAGTTCAGCCAGTTCGGCTATGGAATGAAGATTGGTGACATACATTGTCGTCTTAAGGACGTGTGAGAAGCTGCTGCCGGCTTCGTCGAGAATGTTCTTGATGTTGACGAAGACTTGCCGTGCCTGATCCACGATGTTGTCACCGACTGTCTTTCCGTCGGCATCGACGGGAAGCTGCCCGGTGGTGAAAAGTAGATTGCCGAAAACCACTGCCTGACTATAGTTCGTCCCGGTCGAGGCGTTCTTGTCCGAGTCAATTTCTATACGCAAGAGTATTCCTTCAGGAGAGCCGCGAAGGGTCCCGAATCCGGGCCGTCCATGCGGGGGATGTTTGCTTCTCTTTCATGGTCCCGCTTCGGCACCTGCAAGTCCCTAGGGACAATGACTAAATACCGCCGGTCTTTTCAGAAGTTTTCCAAAGGGCCATGATTTGCCGTGTTTGCCATATGTGAGCGGCATAACAATTCAGGAACGTGAGTTTGAGAGTTTTTCCAGTGATTTCAGCTGCAGCTTTTGCGTAATCTGGCATTTCTTGGCGGGTAGCAGCCCGCCACACTGCGGCTGATTGTGGATTCCCGTCCGGCATCCCTCTCACCCATCCGAGAAAGAGAGTCCCATGAAGATTCGCATGACAGCTGCTTGTGCAGCGATAGCTGCCGCGGCCACGCTGCTGTCTGGATGCTCCAGCAGTTCCGCCAACACTGCCCAGACCTCCTGCCAGCCTGATGCTACGTTCAAGACCATCACGCCTGGGACCTTGTCCATCGTCGGCCCGGACTATCCGCCATTGTTCACCTTTGAGAATCAGACACTCGGAGGTGTGGACGGAAAGATACTTCAGGGTTTCGCCGAAGCCAGCTGCCTCACGCCCGACACAAAGGTGCTGCCTGCGGCGTCAGTCATTGAAGGGCTCAAAAATGGTCAAGCCGACATCGCGGCCGGCGGGTGGTACCCCACCGAGGAACGCGCCAAGGTCGTCTCTCAAAGCGTGCCGGCGTACGGCGACCCCTCTGTGCTCGTAGGAAAGAACCCTTCCGGCAAACTCGAGGACTACGCCGGAAAGAAGGTTGGCACGACCCAGGGCTATCTGTGGGTCGATGACCTAGTGAATTGGGGCGGGGACAATGTAAAGCTCTACCAGTCCCCGGACGCCGTCTACCAGGACCTGGCCAACGGCCGCATTGACGTGGCGGTCATGGCCGTCAATGAGGCGGCCTTCCGCTTGGGCAAAGGCTCACAGTCCGGGCTGTCCTACGTCTCGTTTGAAAAGACAGACCTCGTCGAAGCTACGAAACACCCTGCTGTGACAAACTTCCCCCATGCCAAGGACAACCCGGACCTTACCAAGGCCATCAACGCCTACCTGGCAAAGATCCGCGAAAACGGTACGCTGGCAAAAATCCTGGAGGAATACGGAATCGATCCAAAGCAGGCCAACCCAGCCACCGAATAACGGACGGCCCCAGAGGACCGGCAGCAGCGTCGGCGTCTTCTGGAGCACCGCCGTCCCCAGCCGAACGGCGACAGCCGCCGGATCCCCTCGGATCCGGCGGCTGTCCTCGTTTGTAAGTGTAACTGCGGAGGGAATTCTCAGCTCTTAGGATGGGCAGCTTCGGGTTTGAAGCCGTTGGCTGTAACAATCCGCTCCAAGGTCCCGTCTTCCCGGTAAGTCTTGATTGCCAGGTTCAATGCTTCGCCCAGGGACGTGTTGGCCTTAACGTGCGGGAAGTTGGTTACCGCCGGCTGGTTGAACGCCTTGATGGCCGGATGCGGGTCCACAACTTCGTAGGTGAGCTTGGAGTTCATGGCTTTGATCCGGTACGACGCCGAGCTTACGGACAGAAGAGCGGTGTCTATCCGCCCGTTCTGAAGATCGGAGAATACTGCGTCGGCAGATTCATAGAGTTTCACTTTGTCCCCACCCCATGCCTGCAGATCGGAGACCCACAGGAATCCTTGGACCGTGCCGATGGTCTTTCCTTTGTATGACTCCAGGCTGCTCTGTGGGCTATTACCCACGAAGACGGCGGGGTTGTCGAAGGCGGGAGTTGTTTGGCCAATGACTTTGGCGCGTTCCTCGGTGGGGAACCACCCGCCGCCGGCGACGTCCGCTTGTCCGTTCTTAATGGCTTCGATGACCCCGGCAGAAGGAAGAATGGTCACCTCGGTTGTCAGGCACGCATCTTGGGCAAATTGCTTGTAAAACACGCCGTCAACGCCGCCGAGTTCATTGTTCTGGTACGTAAACATGGGTGGGTAGTCCGGCGCCGCGATTTTGAGCGTCCCGGCTGTGCTGGTTTCGGTTTTGAACTTGGGGACGCACTCCGGGGATTGTGCTGAGGTTGCTCCCGCGCAGGAGGTGAGCAGGGAAGCGACGAGTGCTCCCAGGAGAACAGTTGCGGTAGATGTGCGGGTAGAGAAATCACGCATGGGTGGATCCTTCTTTGATCGAGGCCAGGGGAACTGAGGTGGGGTTTCGCCGGAGCTGCCGTCCTCTGCTGAGCCTTTCGGCCAGGTTCGCCAGGGGTATGGAGACAATCGCATACAGGAGCGCAGCGAGTGAAAGGATCAACAGATAGGCAAAGTTTGTAGTCGCCAGAACGTAGGCCCTGCTCATCAGCTCAGGGACGGCGATGGCAAAGGCCAAGGAGGTGGCCTGGAAGTAGCTGATGGACCAACCAAGCAGCGGAGGGATGACGATTTTGACTGCCTGTGGGAGGACGACCTTGCTGAACGCCGTCCACGAGGACAATCCCAGGGCGGCGGCGGCTTCATGCTGGCCCTTGCCTACGGCTTCAAGGCCTGAGCGGAATACTTCGCTGACATAGCCGGCGAAGCTGAATCCCAAGGCAATAGCCGCTGCCGGGAAGGAGTCGATGATCACTCCGAACTCCGGGAACCCGAAGTACACCAGGTAGAGCAGGATGAGAGCAGGAACTCCGCGGGCAAATTCGACCACAGCGATGGCAGTGCCGCGCAGGATGCGGCTCTTTTGCCCCAGGCCAATAGCAAACAAGAGGCCGAGCGGCAGCCCCACTGCCAACAGCGACGCGGTGAGTCCCAGGCTCAAGGCGAGTCCCGGGAGAAGATCGACGAACAGTTTCATCCATGAGTCAGTCATGCTGCCACTCCCACCCGTCGTGCTGTCCACGGCCCGAGCCATCGGCCGAAGACGGCGATGGGTATGCTGATGATCAGGTACAGCGCGCCTGCGGCAAGAAAGACACCGAAGCTGTCGGCTTCCCTCCGGCTCAGCGCCAGAGCAAAAGCGGTGACTTCCTGGACGCCGATAACAGATGCGATCGCTGAGTCCTTCAGCAGGCCGATGAAGAATGCCACGGCGATAGGCACTACCGTCACTACTGCCTGCGGGATGATGATCTTTCGCAGGGTTACGGAAGAGGCTAGGCCCAGCGCGGAGGAGGCCTCCCGCTGTCCCGCGGGGACGGCCAGGAGTCCTGAGCGATAAATTTCAGCCAGGTAGCCGGCTGAGATCACCGAAAGGCCGAAGATGGCCGCGGTGAGGCTGTTCAGCTTAAGACCCAATTGTCCGAGGCCAAAGAAGATCACGAACAACCAGGCTATGGGTGGTATGCCACGGGCAACAGCGATAAAGCCACTCGACAGGAGCCGGGGCAGGGGATTTTTTGCTACCCGTGCCATCGCCAGCGGAAAGGCCAGGACGCCGCCAATGACAAAGCTGGCCACGGTGAGGATGAAGGTCGTTCCCAGACCCGTCCCGATGACCTGGAGCCAACGCAGGTACTCGTTCATCGCCCGATCACCGCCTCCAGGAACTTCTGCGTGCGGGCGTGTTGGGGTGTCCGCAGGAGTGCGCTCGGCGGACCGGACTCCAGGATCTGCCCGTCTGCCATAAAGACCACCCTGTCAGCGACGTCCTCCGCAAAGTGCATTTCGTGGGTGGCCACCATCATGGTCATTCCGCTCTGTGCCAGCTCCCTCATCACGTTCAGCACTTCCACACCGAGTTCTGGATCCAAGGCCGATGTCGGTTCGTCAAACAGCATCACTTCAGGGTCCAAGGCCAAGGCGCGGGCGATGGCGATTCTCTGCTGCTGACCGCCAGAGCAGTTGGCCGGCTTGTAGTCGGCCTTCGCCTCCAGACCGACCCGTTTGAGGAGCTCCATACCGCGTTCTTTTGAGTCCTTGCGTGAGCGGCCCAATGCGTGTATCTGGGCGAGTTCAATATTCTCCAGCGCTGTCAAATGAGGAAAGAGGTTAAATGACTGGAAACACATGCCTACCTTCCGGCGCAGCGCAAGGAGGTCGTTTCGACTTGAATTCGTGGTTGGACGACCGTCGATGAGAATTTCGCCGGATGACGGCTCCTGGAGATGGTTGAAAGTGCGTAGCAGCGTGCTTTTCCCCGAACCGCTGGGGCCGATGAGCGCGACAACCTCACCTGCAGATAGCTTCAGGTCCACATTGTTTACGGCTTTGTGTCCGTGGAAGTCAACGACAACTCCCCGAGCCTCCGCGGCGACTCTTCGATCACTTACGAGATCATGTTTGGAAGCACCATGACGGTCCTCAGCGGGTTCAGTAATATTCACAGCATGCTCATTTCTCAGTGACTCGGGTGCGGCGTACAAACTCGCCTCAACAGGTGATTAAGAACATACGAAATGAGCGGATTCGCAAGAATCGGAATACTAACGAAGTATTTGCCCCGGAATCAGAAGAATTTGCTTCGATTAGATTTCTGGCGGCCCACACCCGGGGACGAGCCCGGGGACATCTATCAGGGCAGCAGGAACCATGTTGGCCGGGGCCTCGCGCACTTCATAAGGAACGGGAGGCCCCGGTGCAGAAGGAACCAGAAAGGATGCCGCTGTGGCCTTCGAGGTAGCCGGCAGCGGCTTCTAGTCCGTTTCAGGGCCGAGGCAGTAGTGGCAGGGTTCTTCACAATCCGCAAAGGGGCCCTGCTCTTGGCGACGAACCGGGCGCATGTTCGGATTTCTGTTCTCCCGTTGCGAGGTGCGGATCCCGCTCATTCGGCTGCCATCCCCAGGAGGTTGACCGTGTAACCATCGCCTGAGTGGAACATGCGTCGTTCACCCAGAAGATCGATCAACCACACGGTTTCACCGTCTTCAGTAACGATGTCCACTACGCCCCTGAAAAGAGTTTCCCCATGGGAGACGAGCTCCGCGATTCGTCCGGCGAGTATCGTCGGCCACGGCAAGCTGGGCACGTTCTGTGCTTCCGTCACTGTTGGCCTCCCTCCGTCGGCAAGGCGATTCACCGCCCCGGTCCAGCACACATTCAATACTGACGGCGAAACAGGATAACCCCCATCGGAGATCTGCTGATTTAGGGCTCGCGGAATGGGGAGTATTCCAAGACCGTCCTCGGTAGGCCAGCAATGGTCGTAATTGGTCTGCTGCCGGGGCGGTTCGGGGTATGCCAGCGCCCGGGGTGACGGCCGCCGCCTTGCGCAGCCCGCACTCGTTCGTCGTGGACTTCCTTCGGACCGCCCGACTGCCTCGGAGGTGGAACTCAAACCTGTGGCCCAGCACGCGGTCCGGATCGCGGGTTCTTTGATGCACAACGCAGGCGCCTGGTCCATCCTGCCAGGCACCGATAATGCGGACATCTGCAGTCCAGTGAGCGGCGACCGCGTTAATGACGCGATCAGCCAGATCTGTGTCGCTCATCTGACCAGCTAACCATCGTTTAATGCGCGATTCTCGCGTCTAATGACATCTCCTCCGGAAAGCCGATAACGGATATTCCGTCAAGCTAGGTCTCTAGGTGATAGCCGCACTTCATTTTTAGCCATGGATCACAGCCAGAACGCGGTGACCGAAAGCCGCAACCTCATTGGCGTCGGGCGTGTCTGTAATGAATCCTGGATTAGTATCGTGATGGAACTTGCCTGCGAAGGTGTTGAGCTCCCGAAACTCCGGGAGATTCTTTCTCAGGGCATCGAACGGGCCCGGGGTGGGGGCCGATTCCATCTGAGTCAACACCGACCCTAGAGTTAGGTCTGTTGGCAGTTTCCCTGGAAACTTACGATGAAGGTAGCCTTCAAGCAGTGGTCGGAGCGCGACCGCGGTCTGCTTCACGTCCGCATGCTTGCCTTCCAGATATTCATCAACAACGCGGTAATGCGTGAAATAGGGAGTTTCGCATTCCTTGTCGAGATCAATCGAACCCAATGCGGAATAGGCATTGGCAACTCGAGTTACCTGAAGTGTCGATACTTTAAGGTTCTGGTTTTTCTTTACGAAGGCCTTACCGGCCTCGCGAAGGAAATTCGCGTCGTGAGCCAGCAGAATGAGCTGGGCGGACTCATCGGCGATTTGCGTCAAGAGATTTATGGTGTAATTTCGACGGGACCGATCCAAGCTGCTCACAGGATCGTCCACAACAATAATATGTTTGCCGAGGTTCGGGTCTGAAAGTGTGGAGGCGATAAAGAATGCAAAGGCTAGCGTCCTTCGATCCCCTTCGCTTAGCGCGGTAGCAAAAGAGGGGTTTCCGTTCAGCCTTACGGAACGGCCCCGAAGCAAGATGCCATAATCCGTCCGCGGTTTGCTGCCGGTGTAATTCGTCTTTATAGCGTCAATTCTGAATGATGCGCCCAGATTCCCTAAGTGTCGATTTATTTCTAAATGATACTGATCTAAGGTCGTGGACATCAGCGCGGATAGATCGGCGCGAGCCTTCTTCTTTCGTTCCTCAGCCTCCTTCAGTGCATTTTCTGCCTCAGCAAGCTTGGTGAGGAGCGATGTGACAGCAGGGGAGTGGCGTATCTGGGATAGCTCAAGTAGTGAGATGGATTTCTGCAGTTCCTCAGCGTCTTCATTGTGGAGCTTGGACTTATAATCAATGATGATTTCGTGATAATCATTAAGATCCACGTTGCAGCCTTCCACTGCTCCTTGGATTTCTCCCCATAATCTCATCGCTTCCTGATACTCTTCAGGAGCTCCCACGGATTCCGCGGGGGCCAACGACTTCTGAGTTATTAGTCTATCCAGGAGAGCTGCAAGGCTGGCTAGAGAGGTAATTATCAAATCGTCTTGATCTGCCGAAAGCTTTTCGATTGTGACGTATTCCGACCAAACTTGGAGTTGTTCGTTTGCGTGTGCACGATGGTCAATAATAGTTTTGGCAATTGACTCCCGGGTCTTCTCAGCTATAAGGGCAGCAGTGGAGGCGACCTTTTTCTTGAGGGACTGGTAAGCCTCGTTGAAGTGGCGCCGATACATCTGGACTAGAGCCACGCCGTTCGTAGTCTGCCCGCAATAGGGGCAGCTATTTCCGTTATCGAGACCTTGGCCTTGGCTCAGCCATGATGCCGCGCTAGTGTCACCCAAGGCTTTAAGATGTTTCTCGATGTGCTCCTCAGCGTCGTCATGAATGCTTTCCAGAGTGCTTCGAAGGCATGAGAATATGTGCTCGATGTCGAGATCGGGCACAGGCATTGGGCTAGGCACATTCAGCGCAGTGATAGCGCCCGCACGCCGCGCCTCCGTGCGTCGTTTCACCAAGGACGCGATTTGGTTGTCTGCGTCACTGACAGGATTCAGCGCTCGAAAGGCCGCAAGTGAATAACCGCGCGTATAGGGTGAAAGTTGCTGACTGAAAGCATTGATGGCTGCTGTGGCGGTGCGCTGGTCCTCAACGGCAGCTTGTTCCTTCTTTAGAGAAGCCACTGCTCGATCGCCTATAGCGAAGTCGAGCAAGTTCTTTCGATGCTCCGGACTGATCTGACCGCCTGAATGAACATTTTGTTCGATAAAAGACGTGTCGAAGATCTTGATTTCAGGCCGAGCTTCAGTCCAGGTGCCGTTTTCGAACTTCACCCTATGCCCAGCTAGGAATTGCAGGGTGACGGCAGGGTCCACCTTGCCATCGACGGTCCGACGTTCGTTGAGGATCGAAGGTTCGTTCTCGGCGACAGACCTCAGAATACTCGCTAAGGTTGACTTGCCGCGGCCGTTGTCTGCATAGATGAGAGTCGCTTCCTCGAGCTTATGCTGAGCTGCGGATACTTGGTGGAACAGGCCGACACCATGTATTTGCTCGATTCTGCAGAGCACTTCTCCCCCTATTTAGTTGGACCTACAATCATTGTGTCTCACGCCCGGCGATTTGTGAGTACGACGCGCCCCGGCAATGAGGAGGCTCATAACCTTCTCCACCTCCTGCACGATTTGTCTCATAAACCAAGGGCTGACATCCGGAAGCAGCGGGAACCGGCAGAAATGACGCTGCCGGAGCACCGAAGTGATGCATCTGCTGCAATACACAGGGGTTTACTGGTAACGATGCATATTCGTTTGGGTACTAATCTCCTCTGACAAGACCTACCGCGACGCTGCATTTACCGTGGTTCACGGGGCTTTGCGA
>NZ_JBIVGD010000024.1:0-53041 GCF_044748465.1 Paenarthrobacter sp. NPDC089988 | reverse complement strand
ACACGCCCACCAGCCCCCACACAAATCCACCCCAACACCACCCAAAAACCCCGAAAACACACCACAAACCAGACCACCACCCCCCCACACCACCCACAAACCACCAAAACAAACCCACGTGAACCCCATCACAACCCCACCCCACCAACCAAAGGCGTCCAGGCACCCAAACCCAACCACCCGCCGTCGAACCCGCCCACGACCCCGGAACCTGAAAAGCGGACCCCACACCGGCCACCAACTGAGAGAGCATCCGGGGGAAGGGGGGTTCGGTGAGAGAGCATCCGGCGGATAGGGCGGTTCCGTGAGAGAGCATCCGCCCCAAACGGCGATTCCGTGAGAGAGCATCCGGGGGAAGGGGGGTTCGGTGAGAGAGGGTCCGAGGGGACGAGGGGTGGGGATGCGAAAGGCCGGCAACCACAAGGGTTACCGGCCTTCGCGAATCCCCGGGCTTCAGGGAAGCCCGGGATTCACATCAACACTGATGCTCAGTGACCGCCGTGGCCGGCACCTTCGGTCCTGCGCATCATCGCTCCGAGCACCACGGCCACGACGGCAATGACAGTCGCTGCGAAGAACGCTGCCTGCATGCCGGCCACCAGCCCGGACGATGCCGACACCACGGCAAAGATGGAAACCAGCAGGGCGGTACCGGCCGCTCCGGACACCTGCTGCGCCGTGCTCATGATCGCCGAGCCGTGCGAGTACAGGTGCGGGGGCAGGGGATTCAGGCCGGTGGTGAACGCGGGAGTGAACAGCAAGGCCAGGCCCAGGCTAAGCACAACATGCAGGGCAATGACCCAGCCCAACGCACTCGCCTCGTCAAGCCGCGAGAACTGCCATAGCGTCAGGACCATGAGAATCGAGCCGGAAACCGTGAGCGGCAGCGGACCCACCTTGTCGAAGATCCGGCCAATCACGGGACCCAGCAAGCCCATCGCCAAACCACCCGGGAGGAGAGCCAACCCGGTCTCCATGGGCTGCAGGTGCAGCGTGTTCTGCAGGTACAAGGGCAGCAGGATCACTCCGCCGAACAGGGCCATCATCGCCACGACCATCAGCAGCGTGGACACGGTAAACATGCGGTAGTTGAAGGCACGAAGGTCCAACAGAGGAGCGTCGGACTTCTGGAGCGTGAGCTGCCGGAACACGAACAGCGCCAAGCACACAACGCCCACAACCAAGGCAATAACCGGAACGATTCCGGCGTTGGCTCCACCGATCTGGCTCAGGCCATACACCAGGCCGCCGAACGCGGGGACTGTCAGAACCACGGAACCAAGGTCAAGGGTGGTCCTGCCTCGTTCCCCAACGTTCGTGAGGAACTTCGCGCCGATGGCCAACGCGGCCAATGCCACGGGCAGCACGAACACGAACATGAAACGCCAGGAGAAGTGGTCCAGGATGATGCCGGAGACCGTGGGTCCCATGGCGGGGGCGACAGAGATCGCGATGCTGACGTTGCCCATCACGGCTCCGCGGCGGGACATGGGCACCAAGGTGAGGATGGTGGTCATGAGCAGCGGAAGCATGATGGCCGTTCCGCCGGCCTGGACAATGCGGGCAAGGAGCAGCACCACAAAGCCCGGAGCCAGGGCGGCCAGCAACGTACCGCCACTGAACAAGCCCATGGCCAGCATGAACGAGGCCCGGGTGCTCAACCGCTGCAGAATGAACCCGGTGGTCGGGATGACCACGGCCATGGTCAACATGAACCCGGTAGCCAGCCATTGCACCGTGGGCGCGTCCACCCGGAGGTCCGTCATGAGCCGTTGGAGGGCGACGTTCATGATGGTCTCGTTGAGGATCACCACGAACGTGGCAACCAGCAGGGTAACGATGACCGTGACGGACTCGCGGGACATCTTGCCGGACACCTGCGGGCCCGGCGCCTGCTCAGGAGCAGCTGCGCCGGAAACAGCACCGGTAGCGCCGGAAACGGGATCGCCGGAGGCGCCGGACGTGACGTCGGTAGACATGGGAATTCCCTTGGCTTGAGATTTGGGTTCCGGCATTCTTGGCCGGTAAAGACAGGAACAGTCTAAACTCCCCCGCCATTCCCGTCAGCAGAAAATCCAAACGTTAGGAATTTAGTGGTGCGTTGTCAATCAGGCGCACTGGACCCACTTTTGCCGCGATGATCGCCAAGCCCCCGCCGCGGAAAGGAGTCTCCTTGCAGTTCTCAGCGAGCGGCTCAAGGGTGATGGGGTCCACCACGTCGAAATAGTCCAGTTCCACCAGTGGCTGGGACTCCACGAGTTCGACGGCGGAGTCCAGGTCCAGGGGTTGGTGCGCGTTCGCGCGGGACTCGATCAGGCGCAACGCCCGCGACAACACGAGCGCCGCTTCGCGCTCCTTGTCGGAGAGGAAGCGGTTGCGGCTGGACAGCGCAAGGCCGTCTGCGCTGCGGACGATCGGCACCGGCACAATCTCCACCGGGAAGTTCAGGTCAGCCACCATCCTCTTCACCAGGGCCAACTGTTGTGCGTCCTTCTGCCCGAAGTAGGCGCGGTAGTCCGCCGTCGTGCCGTCCGCTGCCGATCCTCCCGGAAGGCCGTAGTGCAGCAATTTGGCCACCACCGTCAGGGCACCGTCGAAGTGGCCGGGGCGTGAAGCGCCCTCCCATTTTTCGCCGAGCGGACCGGAAGTGACCCGCACCAGCGGCTGCCCGCCGGGGTAGACCTCTTCCACGGTGGGCGCGAACACCAGGTCAACACCTTCCGCGTCCAAGAGGGCGAGGTCGGCTTCGAGCGTACGGGGGTAGCGGTCGAGGTCCACGGCGTCGCCGAATTGCAGCGGGTTCACGAAGATCGTGGCAACCACAACGTCGTTTTCGGCCACAGCTGTCCGCGCCAAGGCCGCATGTCCGGAATGCAATGCCCCCATGGTGGGCACCAGGCCCTGCGACGATCCGCCCTTTTCAGCAAGGAGCCGCGCGCTCTCGGACCGGAGTTCCGCCGCCGTGGTGACGAGTTTGATGGCCATGCAGTTCAGTTCCCTTCCGGCGACGAGTGCCCGCTGCGCGGTTCAGAACCCTTGTCCGGTTCTGTCCCGTTGTCCAGGGCCTCGTTGATCTCTTGCAGTTGTTCCGGCCGCAGCAGCCCGCGGTTTTCCGCCCGACGCGCCGTGGCCTTCGCCATGGCCTGGTAGGCAGCGAGGACGTCGCCGCCGGCACCGCCGTCGTACTCCACCAGCGCCTGTGCGTGCGCCGAAACGGTGCCCACATCGCCCCTGGCCACCGGCCCGGTCAGGGCTGATTCGCCGGACGCGAGGGCGTTCTCCAGCGTGGCCCGCAGCAACGGACCGAGCATCGACTCGGGCGCTTCCACCCCAATTTCGCGCAACAACTGCGAGGCCTGGGCAACAAGCGTGACCATGTGGTTGGAACTGTGGGCCAGGGCTGCGTGGTAGAGCGTACGGTCGGCCTCCGCCACAACCACCGGCTCCGCACCCATTTCCACCACGAGGGCTTGCGCAATCGGCAGCATGGCCGCGTCTGCGGTGACGCCGAAGGTGCAATCCATGAGCCTGGTCAGGTCCAGGCTCATGCCGGTGAAGGTCATGGCCGGGTGCATCGCCAGCGGGATCGCGCCAGCCGCCCGCACGGGTTGGAGGATTCCGACGCCGAACCGTCCTGAGGTGTGCGCCACCAGTTGGCCTGGCTGCCAGGCTCCGAGCTTCGCCAGACCCTCAACCAGGTCGCCGAGGGCGTCGTCCGGGACAGCGAGCAGCACCAACTCGGACCGCTCCACGATGTCCTGGATCTCAAGGACCGGGACGCCTGGCAGAAGGCTTTCGGCCCGCTCCCGGCTCGCCTCCGAGACGGCGGAAACCCCGACGACGGCGTGCTCGGCCGCGCGCAAGGCCGCACCCAGGACGGCGCCCACTTTGCCGGCGCCGATGATGCCGACTCCGAGTCGTCCTGGCCTAGCCATGATGGGGATCCTCCTGTTGGGTGGTGTTGGGTTCGACGGCGGATGGCTCGTTTGGGGCGTGAGGCTGGAAGGACACTTGGGCGAGCCACTGTTCGGAGGTCTGCCGCTTCCTGGCTTCCCTGGCCCGCGCGGCCTGTTGGTCGAAGAGTTGTACAGCCTGCCCAACGTCGGCTTGGTAGAGGCGGGGCAGGACAGGGCCGGCCGTAGTGTGCAGAACCAGGTCGGTCACCCCGAACCGGCGCGCCAACGGCCCCTGCTGCAGCGCCATGGACTGGGTGCGTTGATGCGGAACGAGCACCAGGGCGTGCCACCAGCGGCCGGAACGGAGCAGCAGCGCAGTGCGTGTTGCCAGGAATCCGTTGCGGCGCCAGCCGAGGGGGGCCAAAAGCCGGGCTCGCCGGGGCGTGGTGGTGAAGCCATCTTTGCCGCCGGAGACCGGCGCCAGGCCTTCCAGTCCGGCAGTGAAGACGCCTTGGGGATCGTCAACGCCCGGATCTGGGAGGACGAGCGAGAGCATCACCATAACGTCGGACTTCAATCCGACCGGCAGCAGCGTGGTCCGCGCAGCATTCTCGTTGCCGGGCGTACCTCCATACCCTGCAACATTGACGTGCATCCGGTACCAACCGAAGAGCCGCCACAAGGGAGACTGCGTGATCTTGAGCGCCTGGATCCGTCCTGGCGGAACAGTCTGCGCCTGGGTATCCAAGAGTCCGTAGCGCAGCCGGATGCCGTCCGGGGAAATGGCGGCCGTGAAGTTGTAGCCCTTATTGAACGAACTCCAATAGGCCGCGGCAATACCCAGGATGGCCGGGATCAGGGCAAAGAAAATCGCGTTGTTCCCGGTGTACACGGAGATGGCAACCGAAGCAGCTGCGGCCAGCAGGATGCCCACTGTCTGTTCGCTCAGGAGCAAGGATCCAATCAACCGCGACGGCGGGACGGACAGGACGCGCTGCTCGGGCGCCTCCGGGATTTCCTCGATGGTCTCTTGTCCGGTGACCACGCCTGCGGCCCGCGCAAGGATCGCCGCCCGCAGTTGCTTGGCCTGCGCCAAGGGAAGGTAAGCCAAGCGCACGGCCGATTCGCCGGCGTCGGCCACTTCGAACTTGAGTTCGGCGAGACCGAAGATCCGCGCCAAAAGCGGCTGCACAATGTCGATCGCCTGGACGCGGTCCAGCCGGGCCTGGCGCTGTTGCTTGAACAGCCAGCCCGTATTCACGCGGACATAGCCCTCGGCCACCTGGTACCGGGTGAAATACCAGCTAAGGATGAAACCGCCGACGGCAAGGAGCAGCAGCACCCCGCCGCCCACCAACAACCAGAAGACCCGTCCGTTGAGATGCGGATCAAGGAAATCGCGGCCTTGGAGCACGCGCTCGAAAGCGTCGCGACCGAAGAAGTAGAGCACCGCGGCCAGCGCAACCCAACCCCGCACGAAGGGCGACGCAGGGTGCACGCGCCGCCAATCGCCGTCGACCGCTTTTCCCGGAAGGCTCACCTCCGGGCTCACAGCCCGGCCAGCCTGGCTTCTCCACGGGCGGAAAGCTGCTCGCGCAACCGCGCGCCCTCAGCGGCCGGCAGTCCAGGCAGGTGGGCGTTGGTTCCCGCGGAAGCGGTGTGGAGTTTCAGGGTGCACAATCCCAGGCTGCGCTCCACGGGTCCAACCGCGACGTCCACGTACTGCATGCGGCCATACGGCACCACCATGGTGCGCTGGAAGAAAATGCCGCGACGGATCAGGAGGTCATCGTCGCGTTCCGCATAACCGATCGCCCGGACTTGACGGGGAATGAGCACCAGCCGCCATAAGGCCAGAACAAGCATGAAGGCAGGAACGGCGATCGCCAGCCACAGCGGAGGCCAACGCCACCAACCCAACTGCACGAAAACCAAGGGCAGGCTCAGGATTGCCACCATCACCAGGTTGCCGATGGCCCATTCCACCAAGCGCACGGTCACGTACTTGGGCGAAACGCGCAGCCACTGGACGCCCGGCGGATCAATCGCCTCGGTATGCATACTCGCCTTCACCTTTTGTTTCGCCGCGCCGCTTCTCCGGCCCTCCGGCGGTACCACCTTCGAAGTCCTCCGGCGGGATCCTGCAGAACCGCTCCACCACCAGCCCGACGATGATCATCACCACTCCGCCGCCGCCCATCAGGAGCGCGTTCCAGAGGATGCCTTCGCCGCTTCGCAGGGTGCCGATCCGCAGCAGATCAAGGGAAATCCCGGCGTGCCAGCCCAGGAGCAACGTCCCGGCATAGGCGCAGGCCTGGGCGAGGACGAGTGTCCGGGCCGCCATGATGGGGTCCAGCATGGCCTTCTTCTTGCCGTTGCGCCAGCGCAGCACCTGGACGCCCATGACCAGCGTGATCAAGGCAATCACGCCCATGGTCACCAACGCTGAGACGGGCAGAACCGGCGTGGGCATGCTGACGCGGTTGGTCACCGTCGTGGCCAGCCAACCGATCAGGGCGGATACGACGGCGATAATCACCAGGACCCACGGACGCATGGCTTTCATGGGCTACTCAACTGCTCCCGTGGCGGGCACGCCGGCAACGTCGCCATAGCCATCGAAGCGGCGGATGTCCGGCATGTCGGCGGCGACGGCGGCCAACTCAGCCACGCTCTTGCCGCCCAGTTGCGCGTTCGGTTCCAGGAGCGACCAGGGGTACAGGACGAAGGCCCGCTCGGCGGCCCGGGGGTGCGGGAGGGTGAGGACGGGATCGTCGGTCTGCACGTTTCCGTACACGATGATGTCCACGTCCAGCGTCCTCGGACCCCAGCGGACTTCCCGCGTCCGCAGATGCTTCTGCTCCACCGCATGGCAGTGTTCCAGAAGGGCCGACGGGGACAACGTGGTCTCGATGGCCATGACCATGTTCAGGAAGTCAGGCTGGCCCTCCGGACCTCCAACCGCCTTGGTCTGCACAACAGGGGAAACGCCCAGGAGACGCACTTCCGCCGGATCCACCAAATCCGCGACGGCGGTGGTCAGGGTGTCGTTGCGTTCCCCAAGGTTGCTGCCGAGGGCCAGGATCGCTTTGGTGTAGCCGGCGCTCATGTCCGCTCCCGGTGCACACTGACCGTCACGTCGCCGAAGGGAACCTCGATGGGCGCCTTGGGCTTGTGGACCGTGACATCGACGGCGGCCAAGGTTCTGTAATTGGCCAGGATGCCCTCGGCGATCCTCACGGAAAGGGCCTCGATGAGGTTCAATGGCTCGCCCTCAATATACGAGGTGATCAGTTCAGCGACTTCGCCGTAATGCGCCGTGTGCTGCAGGTCATCTGTCTCGGCAGCCTTGGTGAAATCCGTGTGCAGCACGGCGTCCACCACGAACGGCTGGCCATCGCGGCGCTCAAAATCGAACACCCCGTGATAGCCGACGGCGGTGATGCCGGTCAGCGTGATCTTGTCCACAGCGCCTCCGATCAGCGGGCGATCCGGGCGGCGACCTTGACGGCGTCAAGGCTGGGGCCGACGTCGTGAACGCGGACAGCCCAAGCACCCTTCGCGGCGCTCAAGGCGGTAATGGCGGCAGTCGCGGCGTCCCGCTCCTGCGGAGCCGCAGCCTTGCCGGAAACAGTCAGGAGGGAGCCAAGGAAGCGCTTGCGGGAAGCGGCAACCATCACTTTGTGGCCAAGCTCAAACAAACTGTCCAGGTTCTTGAGGATCTCCCAGTTCTGGTCCTCGTTCTTGGAGAAACCCACGCCCGGGTCAACAATGATCTGCTCCGGGGCAACTCCGGCCGCGTACAGCTTGTCACGGACGCCCTTCAGCTCCGCTACGACTTCCTCGGTGACGTCCTCATAGTCAGCGAGGCTGTCCATGGTTTGGGCGTCGCCACGGCGGTGGGTCAGGATGTACGGAACCTTGGTGCGTGCCACCAGTTCCGGCATGCCGTCCTCGATGGTGAGGCCGGAAACATCGTTGATGATCGCGGCTCCGGCTTCCACAGCAGCTGCGGCCGTGGAGGTGTGCATGGTGTCGATGCTGACCAGTGCGCCCGCCTTGACCAACGCTTCGATGACGGGGAGCACGCGGCGCCGCTCTTCTTCGGGGTCCACCGGCTCAGCGCCGGACCGCGTCGATTCGCCTCCGACGTCGATGATGTCAGCGCCGGCGTAGAACATCCGCAAGCCCAGCGCAATGGCGGAATCGGGCGTGCGGTGCGTGCCGCCGTCGCTGAAGGAATCCGGGGTGACGTTGAGGATTCCCATAACGAGGGTCCGGTCCGTTGGCAGGTCCTGGAACCTGGCCGCGGGTCGCGGCTTGCGAAGAACCGGCAGGGGGCTCGTGGCCGGGCCGGTTCCGGGTGCTGCAGCGAGGGAATCCATATATAGCTTTACCTTCCGAGTATGAGGCTCATGGCCTCGGCGCGGGTGGCCGGGTCATGGAGTTGACCGCGCACCGCACTGGTGACGGTCTTGGCGCCTGGTTTGCGGATGCCACGCATGGACATGCACATGTGTTCGCATTCCACCACGGCAATCGCCCCGCGGGGGTTGAGGTGCTTCACGAGCGCCTCGACGATCTGCGTGGTGAGGCGCTCCTGCACCTGGGGGCGACGCGCATAGATGTCCACGAGCCGCGCAAGCTTGCTGAGGCCGGTCACCTTGCCGTCATGTGACGGAATGTAACCAACGTGCGCGACGCCGTGGAACGGAACCAGGTGGTGTTCGCAGGTCGAGTAGAAGGGGATGTCCTTCACCAGGACAAGCTCTTCATGGTCGAGGTCGAACGTGGTGGACAGGACATCCACAGGGTTCTGGTGGAGGCCGGCAAAGACCTCGGCATACGCCTTGGCCACGCGCTTGGGCGTATCCTGCAGCCCTCCGCGATCGGGGTCTTCACCTATGGCCAGCAGGATCTCACGTACCGCTGCTTCAATGCGGGGGCGGTCCACGTTGTGGCTTCCCTTGGAGTCGCCGGCTGGGCCATGGGCGGCGGCGAGGTCGTCGTCGTCGAAATGAGTCACAGCAGAAAGCTTAGCCGTGAAGCGGGGAGTCGTTGCCGCCGTCGGGTCCCGGTGCCTGGAAGTTATCCTGGCTGCTGACGCCCTGGGCGTGCGGGGCTACAGTGTCCAGCGGCTCGTCCAAGCGGGCCTTCTTGGCTTCCTCCTGGGCTTCGCGCTCGGCCCGCTCGGCGCGGGATTCCACCGGCGGAATGGTCTGCACCGGACGGGATTCCTTGGACAGCCAGATCTCGCGGAAATCGCGCTTGCGGACGTCACGGAAGATGTCCGCGATTTCGGCCTGGTTCAAGGTCTCACGCTCGAGCAGCTCCAAGGCCAGACGGTCCAGGATGTCGCGGTTTTCGGTGAGGATGGCGTAGGCCTCGTCGTGTGCCTGATCGATGAGCCGGCGTACTTCCTCGTCCACCACGTAGGCGATCTGGTCAGAGAAGTTGCGCTCCTGTGCGGCGTCACGGCCCAGGAACGGTTCGCCGCCGCCCTGGCCGAGCTTCACGGCACCGACGCGTTCGCTCATGCCGTACTGGGTAACCATCTTGCGGGCCGTGCCGGTGGCCTTCTCGATGTCATTCGAGGCGCCCGTGGAGGGATCGTGGAACACGATTTCCTCGGCAACGCGGCCACCCATGGCGTACGCCATCTGGTCCAGCAGTTCATTGCGGGTCACCGAGTACTTGTCGTCCTCGGGCACCACCATGGTGTACCCGAGGGCGCGGCCACGCGGGAGGATGGTGATCTTGGTGACCGGGGCCGAGTTGCGCAGCGCTGCCGCAACCAGGGCGTGCCCACCTTCGTGGTAGGCGGTGATCTTGCGCTCGAGTTCCTTCATGACGCGGCTGCGCTTCTGCGGGCCTGCCATGACGCGGTCGATTGCCTCATCCAGTGCACGGTCGTCGATCAGGTTGGCGTTGGAACGTGCCGTCAGCAGTGCAGCTTCGTTGAGGACGTTGGCCAGGTCGGCACCCGTGTAACCCGGGGTCTTCTTGGCAACAGCCTTCAGGTCGATGCCCTGCGCCATTGGCTTGCCCTTGGCGTGGACGTTCAGGATCTGCTCGCGGCCAACAAGGTCCGGAGCTTCCACGGTGACCTGGCGGTCGAAGCGGCCCGGGCGAAGCAGCGCGGGGTCCAGGACATCCGGACGGTTGGTCGCGGCAATCAGGATGACGTTGGTCTTGACATCAAAGCCGTCCATTTCCACCAGGAGCTGGTTCAGCGTCTGCTCGCGCTCGTCGTTGCCGCCGCCGATGCCGGCACCACGGTGACGGCCCACGGCATCGATTTCATCCACGAAGATGATGGCCGGCGAGCTCGCCTTGGCCTGCTCGAACAGGTCACGAACACGGGAAGCACCAACACCGACGAACATTTCAACGAAGTCGGAGCCGGAGATGGAGAAGAAGGGGACGCCGGCCTCGCCTGCAACAGCGCGTGCCAGGAGGGTCTTACCGGTACCTGGAGGGCCATAGAGCAGCACGCCCTTGGGGATCTTGGCGCCGACAGCCTGGAACTTCGCCGGCTCCTGGAGGAACTCCTTGATTTCCTGGAGTTCTTCCACGGCCTCGTCAGCACCTGCAACGTCAGCGAAAGTCACCTGCGGCATGTCCTTGTTGACCAGCTTGGCCTTGGACTTGCCGAACTGCATCACCTTTGAGCCGCCACCCTGCATGCGGGAAAGGAGGAACCAGAAGAGCACACCGAGCAGCAGCACCGGAATCAGCAGCGAGAACAGGCCGGAGAACCAGTTGTTCTCAACGGGCTGGTCAGTAAAGCCCTTTTCCGGGTTGGCGTTGGTTACGGCCTTGACGACGTCCGGGCCACGGTCCGTGACGTAGAAGAACTGGACGTTCTTGCCCTTGTCCTGGCCATCAATGTTCAGGTTGTCCTTGAGCACCAAATCGACGCGGTTCTCCGCATCGAAAATCTTTGCCTGCTCCACCTTGCCGCTCTGGGAAAGGAGATCCAGGCCTTCTTTGGTGTCGATCCTCGTAGAGCCACTGGGAGCCAACGTTGCGAACGCCACCAGAAGCAAGCCGACGACGACAACAATCCAGATGCCCGGGCCCTTGAAGAAATTCTTAGCTTTCATCTGATCGGGGTTGCGCCCCGTCCCTCCTGGTAGTGCTGCAAGGCGCAACTTCTGCGCGCGAGTGGTGCTGCTTCAGTTTCTAGCTATACACCGTACCCAGTAATTCACGCACTGGAATGCGCAAAAGTTCCCTCTGGGCGTACAGGTGCGCAGGCCGAAACGGCCCCCGCCGTGCTCCCTTCACGCCGGGCGCACCCCTTCACGCCCTCAGCACACACGCCGCACCCGCACCCGTTCACGCCCGGCGCACCCGCACCCCACACCGTCCTCGCCTCCCGCACCCACCAACCCCACACCCACAAACCCTCCCGCACCCGCACACACCCGGCGCACCCACCACCCCACACCCACAGACCCTCCCGCACCCGTTCACGCCCGGCGCACCCGAAAGCTCGGTGCGTGAAGCGGAAATGGATGCGCCAACCCTGCAGAAGGGGTGCGTGGGGCGCAAGCGGGTGCGACTTTCAACGTCTCCTGCGGCACACCCTTGTCCACATACGACCGAAAGCACCTGTTCGAAGTTCGGCAGAGGTCCGCATTGTTGATGTCATGCCGTTTTCCACCTTGATCTTGAGCTCCGACGCCACCCGGATCGGGCAAGACCCGCGCCTTCTTGCCAAGCGGGCCCAACGGGGAGAGCTCGTTCGGGTGCGTCGAGGAGCCTACGTGCCGGCTCAGCTCTGGTCCGGCCTTAGCGAATCTCAAAAGCACGGTCTCCTCGCTGCAGCTTTGGTCCAGAGCAGCCAGAAAAGACCCGTCTTCGCAATGAAAACGGCCGCTTTGCTGTGGGGTTTGGGTGTGGTCGGAGTTCCAGACAAATTGCAGACGGTCACGAGCGATCCTCGTGGCGGGCGGTCCAAGCACGGAGTTCAACGAATCCTCGGCACCATCGATCACGGTGTCTGCGAACTCGGCGGATTCCAAGTTACGGATAAAGCCCGAACCACCATCGAACTGGCAGGGACCCTTAGGTTTGCCGAAGCACTGGCTGTGGTTGACTCCAGCCGTCGCGAGCCGCCCAAGGTTTCCACGGGCAAGGCTTCGGATTGGGACAAGGACTTCCCGTGGGGCATCATGCTCGAGGAGAGGACTCTACAAAACGCTGCATCCTGCCTCGGCTCGTCATCCAGACAGCAGCGTGCCGCCAAAATAATCGAATTCTCCGATCCTCAGTCGGAATCCGTTGGCGAGTCAATGAGCCGGGCAAAGATGATCCTGCAGAGATTCCCCTTGCCACGGCTGCAAGCGTCCTTTGCGCTAAAGAGTGGAAAGACGGCACGAACGGATTTTTGGTGGCCCGAACTCGATCTCGTAGGTGAATTCGATGGCCAGGGAAAGTACCTGCGAAACCGACTTCGCGGCGGCAAGACCATTCAACAAGTGGTCATGGAAGAGAAAGCACGGGAGAACGCCCTGCGTGCACTCGGATTAACCGTCATTCGATGGGATTGGGCCGAGATGATGAACCCTGTCGCATTCGCCAAGATCCTGGCCGACGGAGGCCTGGTCCCAGATCGCCCCTGACGATGACCTGGCTGGGGCGCCTCAGGCATACACCTGCCGCGCCCACTCGCGCCGAACGCACCCGTTAAACACACTCGCCGCACCCCTTCACGCCCAGCGCACCCGATGGAACGGGTGCCCCAGGCGGAAAAGGGTGCGCCACGGAATCAGGAGCACCGCCCGAAGAGGGTGCACCAAAACAAGACGTCACGTCGTAAGAGGGTCCGCGCCGGAATCACGCGCATTGCCGCGCCCCTTCACGCCCAGCGCACCCGTAATACACACCCGCCGCACCCCTTCACGCCCAGCGCGCCCGTAATACACACCCGCCGCACCCCTTCACGCCCAGCGCACCCGATGGAACGGGTGCCCCAGGCGGAAAAGGGTGCGCCACGGAATCAGGAGCACCGCCCGACAACGGGGGTACGGCGCGGAACGAGCGTTCGCCGGAGGTTCGGCTTACTCGTATACGTGCGGGGCCAGGGTGCCCACGAAGTCCAGGTTGCGGTACTTCTCGGCGTAGTCCAAGCCGTAGCCAACCACGAACTCGTTGGGGATGTCATACCCGACGTACTTGACATCGATTTCCACCTTGGCAGCGGTGGGCTTGCGGAAGGCGGTGCAGATTTCCACGCTGGCGGTCCCGCGGGATTCCAGGTTGGACTTGAGCCAGGAGAGAGTGAGGCCGGAGTCGATGATGTCCTCGACAATCAGGACGTCCTTGCCCATGAGGTCGGTGTCCAGGTCCTTGAGGATGCGGACAACACCGGAGGACTGGGTACCCGAACCGTAGGACGAGACAGCCATCCAGTCCATGCTGACGTGGCTGTGCAGTGCACGGGCGAGGTCAGCCATGACCATCACGGCACCCTTGAGGACACCGACGATCAGCAGTTCGCGGCCCTCGTAGTCCTTGTCGATCTGCGCTGCCAGTTCGGCGATGCGCGTCTGGATTTGCTCTTTGGTGTAAAGAACGTGCTTGAGGTCTGCCTGGACGTCGTTTGAATCCACCAATGGCTCCTGTTTGATGCTCGGGGTGCGGCTACTGTTGGGCCGATTTCTGATGCCGGAATACTAGCTTCCCACAGCGCGCGGCCTCGCGGGGACCGGTCGGTGCAGGATCACCTGGCGCAGCGCCCCGATCCTGCTCCAAATCGCTCAGTGAAAGGCGGTAGACGCTGACATGGCCGGGCAGCTCCACCGGACCTGCCGAACCACGCCGGCGGAGCAGAGCTTCCGCGGCCTGGAGGCGCCCGTAACCGGGTTGTTGGCCGCCGACGTCGGCCGCTGCCTTGGCGATGACACGGAACCGAAGCGCCGGAGCAAGGTCCCGGACGTCGTCCTCGGGCAGCCAGGCGCCGTCCGGCGTCCGGTTCACGAGTTCGAGGTAGGTCTGCTGGGCCAGGTCTTCCAGGAAGTCGGCGTCCTGCTGGAGGATGGCCGCGGTCCGGGCCAAGGATTCGGCAACCCCGGGACCCAACTTTTCCTCAAGCACCGGCATCACCTCCACCCGGGTCCGGGACCTGGCGAAGGTGGGATCGGAGTTGCTGGGATCGTGCCACGGAGAAAGCTCTTCGACCTGGCAGATTTCCAGCGTTTCGGAGCGACGCAAGCCAAGGAAGGGGCGAAGCAACCGGCCCCGTGACGGCCTCATGCCTGCCAGGGACCGCGTGCCGGAACCACGGGCCAGGCCCAGCAGGACTTGCTCTGCCTGGTCATCAAGCGTGTGGCCCAAAAGGATCGCCTGGCAGCCAAGGTCATCGGCAGCGGCTTCGAGTGCTGCGTGGCGGGCGTCCCGTGCCGCAGCTTCCGGACCAAAGCCGGTGGAAGCCACGGTCACGGTGCGAACTTCCACTGGCGATAGGCCGAGCTCGCGGAGAACCGACGCAGCCTCAGCAGCTACTTCCGCCGAGCCGGGCTGCAGCTGATGGTCCACCACCACGCCGGCGACGGAGACCGGGTGCCCGTCCACGTGGCTCCGGCGGGCAAAGTACGCGGCAACAGCGGCCAAAGCCAAGGAATCCGGTCCGCCACTGCAAGCCACCAGCACCCGTGATGGGTAGCCGGCAGCGGCCAAGGCGTCCTGCAAATGTTTCCGTGCTTTGCCAACGACGGGCGCCAAACGGCCGGGCCGGCGTCGTCCCTTTCCGGAAGCCATACCCAACGAAGCGGCACCTGCCGCGGCGGCAGGTCCGGGCGAACCGCCGGGGCTCAGCGAATCGCCAAGACCTGGCGACGCCGCCGCGCTATGCGGTCCGCCGATCCTCGAGGCGGCATCCGGTGAGGCAACCGCCCCCGGGGAGTCACCAGCATTCGAGGCGTCAGGGAGCGAACCGCTCAAAGCCCCATCCGCTCGAGCCAAAGCTTGGAATCGTGGATTTCCTCTTCCGTGGGCAGGTTCTCCGCCGATTCCCACACCTTGTTGAAGCCATCCATGCCGGCCACGGCCACCACGCCGCGGACGAACTTGGCGCCATCGGTGTACTGGCGCATCTTGGCGTCGAGCCCGAGGATGTTGCGGATGAACTTCTCCACGATTCCACGGTCCTTGCCGCGATCGTTGAAGCGCTGGCGAATGGTCTTCACAGAGGGCACAATGCTCGAGTCCACGGCATCCATGACCACGTTGGCATGTCCTTCAAGCAGGCTCATGACGGCCGTGATGTGGGAAAGAGCGGCCTTCTCTTCGGGGTCCTGCAGGAGGTCCAGGATGGCCCCGCGGCCGGGGACATTGCCCGAAGCGGTCCGGTCCTTCAGGGACTTGGCCACGGCACTTGCACGTTCAACCAGCGAATCCATGTTGCCGAGCAAGTGGCCGCTGAGGTTCTCGATTTGGTCCAGCATGTGGTGCCGAAGCCAGGGTGCCGCCGCGAACTGAACCCGGTGCGTTTGCTCGTGCAGGCAGACCCAGAGCCGGAAGTCGTCCGGGTGGACGTTCAGTTCCCGCTCCACGGAGATGATGTTGGGCGCAACCAGCAGGAGCCGGCCGCCCGGCGGAACATTGGAGCCCGGGGCGAGCGCAGCGAAGGGGTCGTATTGGCCCAGGACCTTGCTGGACAGGAAAGCGAGGATGGCTCCGAGCTGGCTTCCCGTAATGGCCCCGCTGGCGCTGGCTGCCGCCGGAGACATGGAAATTCCGCTGCGGCTCTCAAGGAGTTTCTGCAGCGCCGGTTTCAGCATGACGGAGAAGCTTTGGGTGTTGGCCTTGGACCACGAGGCCCGGTCAACCACCAGGACGTGCGAATCGCGGAGGTCCTTGGCGGCCTCCAGTCCGGTGATGTCGTGGACGTGCGGGACGGAGATGTCCGCGTTGAAACGCAGGTTCTCCACGGCTTTGCCGATCTCCGCAGCACTGAGCGCCGGGCCGGGAGGAGCCAGCCGGGCAGCAGTGGCCGCGGCAAGGTCCCAATTGATCAGGGACGAAGCCCCTGCTGAAGAATCTCGGGCGGATGTCACCATACGGTCCATCACATCACACGTAACTGACAGTGTGCCCTTAAGTTCGCTCCGCGCTGAGCTTCAGCCCCGGCATCCGCAGGCAGCGAGCACCGAAGCCGAACGGTCCATGGCTACCTTGTTTCCGGCTGCACCCGGCTCCAGGCCGTTGCCGATGAAGGAGAACACCAGGAGACGTCCATCCGCATCCACCACGTAGCCGCTCAGGGCGATCACGGTGTTGAGCGTCCCGGTCTTGGCCCGCACCAGCCCTGCGCCCTGGGCGGTACTCGGATCCACGTACCTGTCATCCAGGGTGCCGGTGAGTCCGGCGACGGGGAAACCATCCAGCGCCGCCCGCAGCGAAAGATCGGGCCCACTGGTGATGGCGCGGACCACCTCCGCAAACTGTCGTGCGCTGACTTGGTTCTCCAGCGCGAGGCCGGAAACGTCGGCCAACTCCATCGAATCCGTGGCGATTCCCAACTCCCCCAGCCGCTGCCGCACAGCCGCTGTGGCGCCGTCGTACGTCGCTTTCTGGCCCGAAGCGGCAGCCGTGAGCCGTCCCAGCGCTTCCGCAAGGAAGTTGTCCGAGGTTTGGAGCATGTGGTCTACCTGCTCGCTGACCGTGGCGGATTCGGCGCTGGCCAGCAGTTTGGCGGGGAGGCCTTTGCCGCGTTCGACGCCGGAACCCACCTCGACGCCGGCAGCGGCCAACTGTTCGGCAAAGGCCTGGGCGGTGGTCACCGCGGAATCCTGTGGACGTGGACCCGTGGTGGTGGTTGGCGAATAGCGACCGGAGTTCAGGGCCAGGGAGTACAGGGGCGCAGTCTCCCCGGCGGCGACATCGTCGAGGCTCCAGGCCGGGTTCAAGGGGGCGCCGGAGAACAAGGAATCGTCCACCTGCACGGTCACGGGACCTTTGATCCCGGCGTTTTTCAGGGAGGCAGCGGTGTCCGCCGCCAAAGTAGCCAGCCCGGCGTGGCCCAGCACAGCGGAGGGGTCGGAAGCACCGCCGCCCAGGAGCACGTCCCCTCCCCCGGTGAGGACCACTGTGTGGGGATCGTCCGTACCGAGCACGCGGGTAGTGAAACGGGTCTCCGGCCCCAGGGCCTTCAACGAGGCGACGGCGGTGAGCAGCTTCATGTTCGACGCGGGGATCCGGTTGGCGGCAGCGTTACGGTCGAAAAGTACCTTGCCCGTGGCGGCATCGAGCACAGCACCGGTGATGGATCCGGAACCTGCCGGCTTCAGTGTCTCTTCCAGGAGTTTTGTGACGTCGGCCTGCACGGGCATGGGCGCGTTGGCGTCGAGGGGCTGGACCGCGCTGGAGCCGGCCAAGGCGCTTGGCGACTGTTGCCAGGAAGGAACGGGCGGCGAAGGCTTGGGCGCCAGCAACCCGGGGGCCATCCCGGCCACCACCACAGCTACGGCACAAAGCAGTACGACTGCCAGGAGCAACGGCCATTTCAGGCGCCCCCACGCCGCGGGCAGCCCAGTGCGGGCATCCCCGTTTTTAATGCCCATCATGGAAGTTGCTTGGTCCTGTCAGTCCTGAAATGTCCCCGCCGGTTCAAGAAACCCGGGTGTCTCGCTATATCCTCAATAGTAGTCGGCGGCGTCGGCTGTACTTTCGCCTGCCGCCAGCCCTGGGCTGAGCAGACTGCCTGTGGAACCGCCAGCTGTGGCGGCCTCCGTTTCCGGGCGGAGCCTAGCCCCACCCAGACCCCGTTCAAGGAGCATTCCATGAAGCACGACGTGACCATCGAGATCCCCAAGGGATCGCGCGTCAAGTACGAAGTCGACCACGAAACCGGCCGTGTCCGCCTGGACCGCGTCCTGTTCACTTCCATGCAGTACCCCACGCACTACGGCTTCTTCGAGAACACCCTGGGCGAAGACGGCGACCCGCTGGACGCATTGGTGCTCCTGCAGGACTTCGACCTCCACCCGGGCGTCATTGTTGAGTCCCGCCCCATCGGCGTTTTCAACATGACCGACGACGGCGGCGGAGACGCCAAGGTCCTCTGCGTTCCCGTGGACGCACGCTTCGACCACATCCAGGAAGTCAGCGACGTCAGCGAATTCCTGATCAAGGAAATCGAGCACTTCTTTACCCGCTACAAGGACCTGGAACCGGGCAAGTGGGTCAAGGCCGAGGGCTGGGGCGACCGCGCAGCTGCCGAAGCCGAGCTGGAAGCTTCCATCAAGCGTTTCACTGCAGAAGGCCACTGATCCTTCCCCAACTGATAAGTAGGTTGGGTGACGACGGCGGTTGGTGCGGTTCCCCGGGAACCCCACCGGCCGCCGTCGTGCTTTAAGCATGGGCACCGCTCCCCATCGCGGCGGTGTCCCGGTGCGCCTAGGCTTGGACGAGGTTTTTCGACTCACACACCACTCATGCAAAAGGGGTTGCACATGGCTGGGTTCTACGGTGCGGACATCGCACAGCTTCGCAGTCTGGCCGGGGTGATGGGCAAGGCTGCGGACGCGATCACCACGCAAAGCGCACAACTGTCCAACGCCATCAACTCGGCCACCGCCTGGCAGGGCCGCGATGCCACCATGTTCAAGAACGACTGGAACAGCCAGCACCGGCAGAGCCTGGTCAAGGCGGCCAGCATGCTGCGGGACAACGCTAGCCTGTTGAAGAAGAACGCCAACCAGCAGGAGTTCGCGAGCCACAATGACGGCTCCCGCAGCTCAGTGGGCGTACTCAAGGATGTGTACGACACCGGCATGGGCGTCAAGGACCTCGGCTCCCAGCTCTGGGCGGCCTACAAGCTGGGCAAGCTGGGCTGGCAGGACTTCGCCAAGACGCGGGAAGTCCTCACCAACTGGCGGGCCGGCGGAACAGCGGTGAAGGACGCCCTGACCGCATTGCGCAACGGCGAGAAGATCACCGACGTCATCACTGACCTCAAAGCCAACATTCCCTACAGCCAGGCCTTCCAGGACGCGAGCAGGTTCTCCAAGGGCCTCCGGGTGGCCGGCGCGTTGGCCGCGCCGCTGAACATCGTGGGCGGCATCAGCGACATGATCAATCCCGAACACGACGGCTGGCGGGGCACGGGCGACCGGGTTGCAGGTGGCTTGTCCGTGGTGGGCGGCGTGGGCAGCATCATGCTCATGACGGCAGGCGGCGCGGCGATGCTGGGTCCGATCGGCGCCCCGATCGTGATCGGCGCAGGCATCGTGGCCGGGGCGTGGGCATTGGGCAACCTCGTGGCGGACAACTGGGATTCCATCACCAACTTTGCACGCAATCCGGGCAGCTACATCGCCGACGGTGCCAGGGAGGTAGGCAACTTCGCCAAGGACGTAGGCAGTAAGGTGGCTGACGGGGTCAGTAATGCCGCCAAGTCAGTCGGAAACTTTGTCGGAGGGATATTCGGATGACCACCAACACCATGAAATGGACTGCGCGGGACATTGAAGCCGCAGCCAAAGTCCTGGGTTCGGCCAGCGCCACCGGCGCCGCACTGCCCACGCTGACCGACGAAGAAGTGGTAGCCCTGGACGGCGTGCAGCACGAGCAAATCGTGGCGCTTCCCTGGCTGTCCTCGCAGGATGCCAGCAAGGAACTCATGTGCGCCGTGGCCCTTCGCGGGCTGCTGGCCAAGGAACTGGTCTACCCGGTGATTTTTGAGGGTGAGGCCGAACCCACGCGCTTGCACGCAACGGAGGAAATCACCGGCGCCCTCACCCTGCGCCGCAGTGGCAACAGCGTTGTCTCGGTGGAGCGAACGGTGTCCACTGGCAAGCGCTGGCTGTACGGCTATGTGCACGACGACGGCGTCCTGATCGAAGAAGTGGATGAAGGTGGCCTGCACGGATTCACGGTAATCTCCCGCGACCAACTGGTCCCCCGCCTGGCGGAGTTCGTGGATCCCAAGGGCGCCGCGCAACGCGACTCAGAGCCATCAACGTACACCGAACCGGCTTTTGAAGAGTATGCCTCAAAGGCCTTGGCCGACACCGAGGCTGCCAGCAACGTGGTGGCCTTCAACACGGACTCCAACGAGTTCCCCACCGTCACCGTGTACACCGGCCCGTCCGGCGTGCAGGTCCTGACCCCGCGCGTCGAAGGCGAAACCGTCTCTCTGGAGGTCAAGGAAACGTCCGCCGCTACCTTGGCCGGTATCCTGGCTGGTCTCGCGGGTCTCGCCTGACCCACCCCAGCCGACCCATCGCCGTCGAACTGAAAGCCCCACATGAGCAAGCCAAAGCCTGAAACCGCCACCGGACTGGTGGATGCCGCCAACGGCAGGCCCGTCCGTCGCCACACCGGGACAGGTGCCTACTACGTCAAGGCATCCGGAAGCGCACACTTCTGGGGCCGGGTGCTGGATGCCCTGGTATTCCTGGCGGGCTACAGCGTCCTGGCCGTCATCGCTGCGGTTGCCCGCAACGCCATGATGAACAGCGGCTCGCTCCTGGCGTTCAACGACGGGTTTTGGCTGGCGCTCTACGTGATCCTCTGGTTCGTGGGATTGCTCGTGTACGGCATGATCTGGGGAACCGTCGGCAGCGTTGGGGACGCTGCCGCGGGCCTGCGCTCCGTGCGGATCAAGGACGGCACGACGGCGGGAGCCTGGTTGGGTGGCTGGCGCGCCATTTGCTGGTCCTTCTTTCCGTTCTTCGTGGTCATGGTGATCGCTGCGGCGTTCAGCGGCGGTTCGGGGGAAACGTGGGACCCCAAGTTCGCCGCTCTGGACCGCCGCTCCGGCGTCGCCCAAGGCCAGCAGCCTGTTCCGGACCCGAAAACTGCGCCGCCTGCCCAGCCCTCTGCGGCGGATCCGGAGGATCTTCCAAAGCTCTACGGCCAGCGCCCGGATGCGCGGCCGTAATTGGCTGGTTCGACGCACTGAAGCCCGCCTCGGCAATGACTTGGGTGGGCTCCGGTTTGTTGCGGCCTCGCGGCGGATCTTCTGGAAAGTGTTGCCGTTCTGCCTGGTGGTCGGATTCGTTTTCGGAACGATTGGTGAGTTCGTCAGCCCCATCCGGTCCACCCGCGAGGCCGGCCACTTCAGCGATCCTCTGCTGTTTGCAACGACGAGCATCCTCACCGGCCTGGTGTTGTGGGCCATGACGTTCCTGGGCAGCTTCCGGAAGCTCTTGGTTTTCGAGGGTGGTTTGGTGGCCAAGTACTCACAGCGGCACACCACGGTGGTGCTGCGATGGGAGGATGCGGCAACCGAATCCTTCAAGGCCGTCACCACCTCCGACGGCACTGATCCGGACCGGCGCTTGCTGGCTTCACGCAAAGTCTCCCTGGGTGCAGGCGGGCGTAACGCAGTGGTATTTAAGGCACAGGAGTCGTTCTGGGCTTTTCCAGTGACGAGGACCCGGCGCCGCTGGTCCACTCCATCCGCGAGGCCATGTCAGGGGCTGGAATACCCGGTGCGTCCCGTAGGACGGAAGGTGCGCTGCCCGCCGTCGTGCTTTCCGGACGCACGGCACTGGACTGAGAAATACGGAAATCAAGCCCTTGCAGAGCCGCTACCAGCCGGTAGCATGTGATCCACTATGTTCACGCTGACCATCAACCAACGCGACAGCCGCCGCGACGGAGATTTGGTGCCCAAGCTCCTGAAGGACCTGCGGCACATCCCCGCCCGGCTCGACTTTGACCGCTCGGTTGAGGACGAGGTCCAAGGCATCGTCGACTCGGGCCACCATGCTGTTGAGTCGGCGTTGATCGCGCTCCGCAGTGGGCATTGGTACGTGGGGATCGGGGTGGGTCCCGTCAACGAACCCCTGCCGAATTTGGTGAAGGATGCCTCGGGGCACGGCCTGGTGTACGCGCGGCGGGCCGTGGACCGGCTACGCAACAGCAAGGAACGCGTCCCGGTGGCTGTGGACGGACCCTTCGCGGCCCAGGCGGCCGAGGCGGAAGCGGTGCTGCGTCTCCTGGGGCACATTGTGCAGCACAGGAGTGCCGCGGAATGGCGCGTGCTGGACCTGCTCACGCCCGGTGTCCGTGGCCAGCAGAAAACCGTGGCGCAGGAACTTGGGATCACCACGCAGGCTGTCAGCAAGGCGTTGGCACGGGCCCAGTGGGTGGAAGAACACGCCGCCCGTCCCGCGGCCGCACGGTTACTGCAACTGATCCTGGACGTCCGCTAGGCACCCAAACCGGGTCGCAGTTGTGCACGTTTTGAGGGCTCAAAACGCGCACGTCTGCGACCCGGTTGGGCCAGCGGACAAGCTACTGGTTGCCCAGGTTGTCCTTTGCCGTGGCGGCGCGGTCCTGGACATCCGCAGCAGCGGCCTGCCCCTCGTCCTTGACGTTGGCGGCCGCTTCGGTAGCGGTCTCCTTCACGTTCTGGACTGCCTCGGTTGCCGGTTCCTTCAAGTGCTCGGCGACCTCCTTGGCAGCGTGGCTCAGCTCTTCCGTCAACGGCTGTGCCGCTTCCTTCACGGCCTGGGCAGCTTCACGTTCCTTCTCCGATGGCGGGATCAGGGCCGAAACCAGCAGCCCGGCACCGAAAGCGATCAAGCCCGCGGCAATGGGGCTGCCCTGGGTCTTCCGCGTGATCACCTGCGGGGTCTCGCCAATACTGGAAGCGACATCCGCGGCCGCGTCGTGCGCCTGGTGGGCAGCGTTGCCTGCAGCATTCTGCACGTCGTCGCTGGCTCCGAAGACCGCATTCTTGATGCGGTCCACCCGGCGATGAACGATGTGCGAGGGAGTGACCTTGTCCGCTACGGCGTCAACGTTGGTGCTGAGCCGCCGGCGGGTTTCTTCGATATCGGCGCGCAGGGCGTCCGGGTTCTGCGTCATCGTGTCTCCTCGGTGTTCGGTTTAAAGGTTGGAGGAATTTCCTTGACTGTCTCGGCTGTACGCGGCATGCCCTTGATGGTCTTGAGTTCCTTGCGTCCCATGCTGGCGAGCACTGCCGCGACAATGCCCCAGATGACGGCCACAATGACGGCAGACCAACCAAGGCCAACCAGTTGACCCAGGGCCCACCACAGGGCGAGCGACAGGAAAACGACCGCCAAGTGGCCTGCCCAAGCGGCACCGCCAAGCATGCCGGCGCCCTTTCCTGCCTTCGTGGCCGATTCCTTGACCTCTGCTTTTGCCAGCTCCACTTCCTGGCGCATCAACGTGGAGACATCGCGCGTCAGGTCACTGAGCAGCTCGCCCAGGGGCTGGGTTTCCGCTTTGATGTGCGCCTGTGTTGGAGGCAAATCGGCGGGACTGCTCATCGGGGACCTCCGTATTCCGGGCTGTCCGGGTCATCCAGGGGATCTGCGAGCGGGTCGCCCTGCGCCTTGGTCCCGCCGTCTGTCTCCGGGTAGGCAGCCGTGGAGCCTTCGAACCCGCCGGTTGTTCCGGCGTCGTAGCCCTGGGCACTTGCGCCGTAACCCTGGGCTGCAGCGTCATATTCTGCTGTACCCGTGCGGCGTCCAATGGTTCCGTCGTCGTAACCCGCTGCCCCGGCAGCGCCACCGGCAGCAGTCACGCCACCGGCGCCGGTTACACCGGCCGTGGTGTAGCTTGCCGTGGTGGCATCAGGACCCGGAAGGTCGACGGCGGGCGGCGGCACGGCACCTCCGGAACTGGGGTAGTACTCGGCGCGCGGCGAAGTTGCGGTGCCGGTGCCGGAACCATCCGCCGAAGCGTTGCCCGCCATGCCGCGGCCCAAGCGTCCGGCAAGTACGCCGGCACCTGCGGCGAGCAGGAGGAAGGCGCCGGGCTTCCGGCGTGCAAAGCTCTTGACCTCGTCCAGGAGGGATCCCGGATCGCGGTTCTCCAGCCAGTGGGCGGCGGAGGATGAACGATCGGCCGCCTGCTGGACCAGATCGCTTGCCATGCCGCCATTGGTGGAGGCATTGGCCATGTTGGACAACTCCTCGGAAATGGACCGCAGTCCCTCGGCAACGCGCTGTTGTTGGGTGGCTGCTTGGTCGGTCAGTTCGCCCTTGGTCTGCGTGAGCAGCTGGCGGGCATTGAGCTTGACCTCGTGGGCTACGTTGGCGGCCTCGTCCTTGGCGGTGTCAACCACGCCACTGGCGGCATCCTTTGCCGTGCCCGCAACGTCGGCAGCTTCATGTTTTGCGGTCTCCACCGTGCCGGATCCCGACGGGGCACCCGTGGTGTCCGTCCCGGTATCAACTGGCGAGTCCAGGTAGCTTCCGGAGTATGGTTCGGTCCCTGCCGGGACCCCATTCCGTGGCGCCGCGAAGCTTCCGTCCTGCGGCGATTGGCTCTCAGTCATTGTCGCTCTCTTTCCACAGTTGGCAGGCTGCGGACAGCAGCCGGGATAGTAAGTATCGTTACTATCAATGGGTGTGTACCCTCGAATTGCGGATTCAATCGCACCAGTTTCGCGGAATTTCCAGCTCGGAAATCCCCACTCGACAGGCACGGATTGACCTGCCTACCTTGGAGCCATGAGCCACATGCCCCGCAGGCAGCGGCTGATCTCCGCGCTTCGAAAGACCGTTACCCGCCACCGCCTACTGTTCGCCGCCAAGACTGCCTTGGCGGCCGGACTCGCCTGGTACCTGGCGCCGCTCATGCCCGGACCGGCAGCCGCCTACCCGTACTACGCCCCGCTCGGGGCACTCGTCAGCATGCATCCAACCGTGGCCGCGAGCGCCAAACACGGCCTCCAGAGCCTGCTGGGGTTGGCCCTTGGCATCGGCATGGCGTTCGCCGTCACCACGTTTGCCGCCCCCACGGCCTTCTCGGTGGCACTCGTGGTGGGCCTGGGCGTGCTGATCGGAGGTCTCCCGAGGCTCGGGTCCGCGTCCGAGTGGATCCCCATGGCTGCCCTGTTTGTCCTGGTCCTTGGGGATTCGAATGCCGAGAGCTTCTCCTTCGGGTATGTCCTCCAGATGGCCTTGGGCGTGGCTGTTGGCTTCGCCGTGAATTGGATGGTGTTCCCGCCGCTCCACCTGGAAGGAATCGACCCCGCACTGGCCGGACACCGCAGCGCCCTGTCACGGCAACTCACGGACATGGCACGCGCCATGGAGGAATCATGGCCCCCGGACCACGAAGCCTGGGCAAGCCGCAGCGGCGAACTGTCAGCTACCGCCTCAACCGTCCGGACTGCGGTGCTCGAAGCGGAACTCAGCACCAAAGCGAATCCCAGGTCCCGCCGTCGTGCACGTCGCCTTCCCAACGACCTCGCAGGACTCCGGACAGTGGAAAGGCTGACGTTCCACGTCCAGGACATCACGGACGTGCTGGCGAGCGTGATCTGGGAGGAGGGCGCGGACACGGTGCTGCCGGAGGGCGTCCTCAGCAATCTCGCCGAGGCGCTGGAATCCGTGGCGGCCGTGATCGATCAATGGCGCAACGACCAGGCCCGGGAACTCGAGGACCGGCTCACCGATGCACGGGACCGGGTACACGCCTTGGGCGACGCCATCAACGAGGCTGCAGCCGGTCAGGCCTCAGTGAGCGCTGCAGCGTCCGTGGCCATGAGCCTGCGGCGGATGATCACGGTTCTGTCCTCCGAATAGCCTGCGTGATCAGCGCGGCGTCAGCGGTGGCGAGGCCTTCCTCCCGTGGCCGGCTCCCAGCCCCTCCAGGATTTCAGTCAAGGCCTCCAAGGAGGACTTGTGCGGCATCCAGCCGAGCAGGCTCCGCGCCCTGCCGGTGTCCATGATGGGAGCTCCCGCGGCCATGTCCACCCAGCCCGCATCGGTCACCTGGATGCGCATACGCCAGGAAACATCGACGACGGCGCGCAACACCGCGAGCGGCAGCGGCAAGTGGCGCTTGGCTTTGAGGATCCACGCGAGCGCGTTGGGGTCCAGCACGGGTTCGGCGGCGACGTTGAAGGCACCTTCGGCACGCTGCTGGAGGACGCGCCAGTAGGCGTCGGCAACGTCGTCGGCGTGGACGGCCTGGAACACGAGTTCGTTGGGCAGCGGGAGGAGCGGCAACCACGGCTTGCGCGGCAGGAGGCGTGGGAGCAAGCGGCCCAGGAAGTACCGGCCCACTTCGCTGCCCGCTTCCGAGGTGAAGATCAGCCCGGGCCGTAGCCGGGCAACCACGATGTCCGGGTGTTGTTTGGCGAAGTTGTCCAGCAGACGCTCCTGCGCGGCCTTGTCCACGCTGTAGTGCGAGCCTTTGACCCCACCTGCAGGCCAGTCTTCCTTGGTCCGCTGGTCCTTGGGTGCAGGCGAGTAGGCGCCCACGGACGAGGCACACACGATGTGCTTCACGCCAGCCGTTTCCGCTGCGGCGAGCACGTGGGCTGTACCGGCGACGTTGGTCCGGCGCAAGAGTTTGCGGTTATGGTTCGGCTGGATCAGCCAGGCCAGATGGACCACGGCGTCGGCCCCGGCAACGGCTTCGTCCAGGGCCTTGCGGTCCCGGTGGTCGCCAACGTCCAGGGCGTGCCATTCGACCCCCTGGTAGGGAGCGGCGTGCACATCCGGCTCCCTGCGGGCAATGCCCACCAGTTCAAGATCAGCGCCTTCCTCGGAACGGGCTGCCTGCAATCGTTTGAGGAGCGCTGTTCCGGCGTTTCCGGTGGCTCCGGTGATGACGATGCGCATGGGCTTCTCCTCGTTTAGTGGCTGGTGGGCTCGCCTGTTGAACGGATCCGCTGCAGTACTGCCGTGGTGGAGTGTTCCGGAACGTAGTCCAGGATGGTCACGGTGCCGCCGTAGCGTTCCACGGCTTCCGTTTCGGCAAGCATTTCCGGGGTGTAGTCGCCGCCCTTGGCGTAGACATCCGGTTGCAGGATCTCGATGAGCGGAATGGGCGTGGGGGTATCAAACACCGTGACGTGGTCCACGCAGCTGAGTGCTGCGATGACGGCGGCACGGTCCGACTCGTGGTTCACCGGACGGTCGGGTCCCTTGAGACGGCGAACGGACGAGTCGCTGTTGAGGGCCACCACCAGGACGTCGCCCAGTTGCTTGGCCTGGTTGAGATACCGGGTGTGGCCGCGATGCAGGACGTCGAAGCAGCCATTCGTGAGCACGATCCTCCGGCCTTCCTGGCGGTGTGCCTGCACCTGCTTGGCCAGCTCCCCAGCTGTGAGGGCCGTGTCCGCGAACTCGCGCAAATGGCGGGACAGTTCCTCCGTGCTGCACACGGAGGTGCCGGGCCGGTGCACCACCACGTCCGCCGCGGCCTGTGCCAGGTCCACGCTGGTGGTCAGGGGCAGGCCGGCCGAACGTGCCAAGGCCAGCGCGGCCACAAAGGTGTCCCCGGCCCCGGATGCCTGCTTCTCGGTTTCCGGACGGGCCCAGGTCCTGTGCGTGGCCGTGGCCCCGTTGCGGTCCCTGCGCACCGTCAGCGTGCCGTCCCGGTCCAAGGTCACGACGACGGCGGCCGCACCGGAGGCGGCCAGGAGCTGCTCGGCATGGGCCTCCACGAACGGGCACCGGGCAACTCCGCCGGGCAATTCGACACCCACCAGCCGTGCCGCTTCCTGGGCATTGGGGGTGGCGAGGTCCGGAGCGAGCCCTGCCCAGCGTTCCGGGTGGTGGGCGTCCACCACTACCAGCGTGCCACCGCGTGCGGAAGAACCAGGCCCGGCCGCCGGCTTCCCGGCATCTTCAGGGCCCAAGACCGCAAACAATGCGTCCCGTACCGGGCCTTCCAAAGCCCCGGCACCGTAATCGCACACGACCACAGCATGTGAGCCTTCCACTGCGCCGGGAATCGTCGCCGCCAATTGCTCGAGGCCATGAGTTGGGACGGTCCCGGCTTCGTCGTCCAGGCGGAGCATCACCTGGCCGGAACTGCTCACCCGGAATTTGGTGGTGGTGGTCATGTCCGGATGCGCCAGCATATTCGCCACGTCCACCCCGGCTTCCCCGAGCAGCTCCTTGAGCTGCTGCCCTGCCTGGTCCTGCCCAATGATGGAGACGAACCGCACCTGGGCTCCGAGCGCGGCCAGGTTTACCGCGGTATTCGCAGCTCCTCCGGGCGCGAAGTCACGGCGCTTCACCTGGACCACCGGGGCAGGGGCTTCGCGGCAGAAACGCTCGATGAGGCCGTCCCACCAACCATCCAGGATGGCATCGCCAATCACAGTGATGATGCGCTTTTCTTCGGCCAATCGGCCCGGCAACCATTCGGCCAGACCTTCTTGGTTGGAGAGGTGTGCCATGGGGTACCTTCCGGTTGTGGCGGCAAGTTCCTGCTCCCCTCAGGTACCCAGCAGCCCGGGCTTCACACGCCCACCACGTACTTTTCCGTGCTGCTGTTCCGCATACGCCGGGCAGCTTCCGGTTTCCTCCATGAAGGGACGTTTCCATGGTCATTCCTCCGGATGCGAAGGCCTCTCTTGAGGCAGGTGTTGGCCCGGTGCTGGAGAAGTTCCAGGGAGTGGAACGCATGGCGGTCCTTCGCGGCGGTGGCCTCGGGGACCTGATCTACACCTATCCCGCCCTGCATGCACTGAAGGCGGCCTACCCGGGAGCGCGCATCACCCTGCTGGGCACGCCAATCCACCAAGCCCTGGTGGCGGCAACGGAAGGGCCAGTGGACGATGTGGCAGTTCTTCCCTTCGCCAAGGGAGTCCGTGACGGCGAGGAAGACCCTGGCGCGGTCGCAGCCTTCCTGGGGAACATGCAGGCCAGGAAATTCGATCTCGCCATCCAGATGCACGGCGGCGGACGGTACTCCAACCCTTTCCTGCGGAAATTAGGCGCACGCCACACCGTGGGCACACGGACCCCGGACGCGGAGCGCCTGGAGCGCAACCTGGACTACGTCTACTACCAGAACGAACCTGACCGATGGTTGGAAGTGGCAGGCCTCGCGGGGGCTCCCACCATCATTCCGCCACTGCTGGGACCGAAGGGCGGGTTCGTGCAAAGCATTGCCGGATTGAAGGATCCCCAGCGCGATTCCCTGGTGGTCCTCCACCCGGGTGCCACTGATCCCAGGAGGCGATGGCCGGCGTCGAACTTTGCCGAGGCCGCCGCAAGCCTGGCCACTGAAGGTGCGCAGGTGTTGGTGGTTGGGGACAACTCGGAAAAAGCCCTGGCGCAGGAAGTAGCCGAACTCGCGCAGGAAAAGGTGCCTGGACATGACCGCGATGCCGTGCGCTCCGTAGCCGGCGAGTTGGAACTGGGGGAATTGGCCGCGCTGCTGGCAGAAGCGACCGTGATGCTGGCCAGCGACAGCGGCCCACGCCACCTCGCCCAGTCCTTGGGAACCCCGACTGTGGGCATCTTCTGGGTGGGCAATGTGTTCAACGCCGGCCCGCGCGGCCGGGGCCTTCACCGCATCCACATGTCCTGGGTGACGGCATGCCCCCGCTGCGGTGCGGACGTGACGCAGGTGGGATGGACCGCTCCGCACTGCGGCCACAGCGACACCCTCATCGAGGGCATCGCCGTGGCCGGCGTTGTTCAGGACGTGCGGGACCTTACGGCCACGAGCCTTCTTCTGCGGGGGTGATGAGGAGTTCGCGTACCTCGCTGCCGAACGGCTGCGAGAGGGCGAACACCACTGCCTGCGCCACATTGGCGGGGTCGTTGAGTTTGGAATCGTCCTGCGGCTTGTACTGCTCATCACGGTCGTCGAAGAAGTGGGTCTTCATGCCCCCCGGAATGATGGTGGTGACGCCGATGACTCCTCCGGTCTCAGCGGCGAGCGCCCGGCTGAAGCCGATCACGCCGAACTTGGAGGCGCAGTAGGCAGTGGCGTCCGGGAGCGCCCGGAGCCCCAGGGTGGAGGCGATGGTAATGGCCCGCCCGCGGGACTCCGTCAGGTAAGGCAGTGCGGCGCGCACCGTTGACACAGTGCCCAGGAGGTTCACCCCAATGACCTTTTCCCATTCCTCCGCCGCGACGTCGCCGAGCTTGCCGCAGCGATCGATACCTGCGGCCGTCACTACGCCGTCCAATCCGCCGAGGCTCTCCGCAGTTTCCTTCACTGCGGCCTCCACGGCTTCGCGGTTGGAGACATCCACCTCCAGGGCTTTCGCACCGGACACGTTGCTGACGTCCCGGTCGAAAACCACCGGGGTGCCGCCGGCATTGCTTATTGCTTCAACGATTGCGGCGCCCAGGCCGGAGCCGCCTCCGGTGACGATGACGCGGCCAGGTGTTTGCGTGTTCATGCGGTTCCTTTCGTGTGTCTTTCCGTTCTGGTGTCAGCCGACTTTGGCAAGTGCTTCCGCCAAGCCGCTGGTTGATCGGGCCGGGTGGAAAGGCACAGTGACACATCGCCCTCCCCAACCGGCTACGAGCCGGGCTTCCGGCAGTTCATCAGGTTGGTAGTCGCCGCCCTTGACCCAGATATCGGGCTGCAGGAATTCCAGGCAATCCTCCGGAGTGTCCTCATCGAAGACCACCACGGCGTCCACGCAGGTCAACGCGAGCAGCAGTTCGGCCCGGTCCTCCTCGCTGACGATCGGCCGGTGTGGTCCCTTGAGCCGGCTAACTGATTGGTCCGAGTTCAGGCAGACGATCAGGCAATCGCCCATCTCCCGCGCTGCGGCCAAGGTGCGGGCGTGGCCGGCGTGGAGCAGGTCGAAGCAACCGCCGGTGGCCACCACCGTTCCGCCCTGGGCGCGTACCGCCCGGGCGAGCTGGACGCCGTCGGGCTGGTCCGTTTCAGCGTGGCTGCCGAAAAGTCCGACGACGGCACCCGCCTCGGCGGGGTCCGGAACCCCTTCGTCGTCAGGCTCCATGGTGTCGGTGTCCACAGCCAGGGAAGCCGCACCGCCTTCGCCCAGGAAGGCAGAGGCATCGGCAACGGCGCGGGTCGCGGCGTCGCGGATCCCAAGCCCCAAGCCCAGGTACACCGCGAGGCTCCCGGCCAGGCGGTCCCCTGCCCCGCAGGGATCCTCCACGGATGTCCTGGGCGCCGGGATGCCGGCCCCTCCTCCAGAGGCCTCCACCAGCACGGCCCCCGCTGCACCCTTGGTCACCAGCACCGCGTTGCTGTGCCAATGTTCCAACAGCTGCTTTCCGGCTTCCACGCCGTCCGGCGAAGCGTGTCCCAGTCCGGCGGCCTTCGCAACAGCCGCGGCTTCGGCCAAGTTGGGTGTCACCACGGCAACGCCGTCCACTGGTTCCGAACCGGAGGGATGCGGGTCCCACACCACCGGTACCCGGTGCGCAGCCGCGGCGAGCGCTGCCCGGATGTCCTGGTTGAGCGTGATCCCCCGGCCGTAATCGGCAACGACTATGGCCTCGGCGGATTCGATCGCGGAGCGCATCCCTGCGGTGCAGTCCGGACGGGGAGCGGCGGCGCATCCTTCATCGAACCTGACCACCGCGTGCGAACCGATCCGCACCCTCGTCTTCGTCGGAGTGGGGGCGAGCGGCTCTCCGGTGAGAAGCCGCACACCGAACAGGGCGCGCCTCAGGTGGCTTGCGCCGTCGTCGTCCGATACCGCGGTAACGAGCGTGACGTCGTGGCCGTCGCGCTTCAAGAGCGTGGCCACCAGTCCCGCCCCACCCGCGCGGTGCCGGACCCCGGCAACGTCCACCACCGGCACCGGTGCGTCCGGGCTGAGCCGGGTAGCGGTTCCGTTGATATCGACATCCAGGAGTAGGTCTCCCACCACGGTCACTCTCACGGCCGTTGCCCGTTGCTGGATCCCGTGCGGCGTGCCACTTCGGCATCGAAGGCCCTGCACACGGCGTGCACGGCGATGAGGTGTCCCTCCTGGGCGTTGGCCGCGATGGCGTCCACAGTAATGGCCTCATCGCACGCTTCGGACAGGGGGTTGGGGCCGGGCCCGGTGAGGGCCCACGTGGCGATGCCGCGCTCGTTGGCCGCACGGACGGCGTTGAGCAGGTTGGGGCTCCGTCCGCTCGTGGAAAGCAGGATCAGCACATCCCCTGCCCGGCCATGCGCCCGGACCTGCCTGGCGAACACTTCCTCGTAGCCGTAGTCGTTGGAGAGCGCGGTGACGGCGGAGCTTTCGGCGTGGAGCGAGATGGCTGAGAAGGGTGCCCGTTCCGCGTCGAAGCGTCCCACCAGCTCGGCGGTCAGGTGCTGCGCCTCTGCGGCCGAGCCGCCATTTCCCGCTGCCAGCAAGCGTTGGCCGGAGAGCAGCCGGTGGGCGAGTTCGGTTCCCCATCCGGAGAGCCGGTCCGCCTGCGAGCGCAGCGATTCGAGGGCCGGCAGCACGTTGTCCAGGTGGGTGGTTACCTCGGCGTTCCCGGCGCGTGGTCCGGCACCTGGTCCGGTCCAGCCCGCGGGAACGGTGTCGGGGACGGACCTCAAGGCGGTTTGAGGGGCCAGCGTCGTTTCGGGGGTCGCAGTGGTCTTGGGTGTCACAGTGCCGTTCCTTCCAGGGTTTCCAGGCCTTCCCCGGCCTGCCGGGACAAACCGGCTGCGAGGACGGATCGGTACGCTTTTTCGGTGTCTGTTGCAATGCGGTCCCACGAATAGCGTGAGCGTGCACGGCGCATTCCCGCCCGGCCCATCTCGGCGCGCAAGGAAGGGTCTCCCAGGAGGCGCCCAACGGCGTCGGCAATGGCTTCCGGGTCCTGCGGCGGAACGTGCAGCCCGGTCTTCTGGTCCACCACCGTTTCCCGCAAACCCCCGACGGCGGCAGCCACCACGGGCACGCCACTCGCCATGGCTTCCAGCGGCACGATGCCGAACGGCTCGTACCACGGAGTGCAGACCACGGCATCGGCGCTGCGGAGGATGCCCGGCATGGCGTCGCGCGGAACCTGGCCCCGCATGGTCACTTTGTCCTCCACCCCCAGTTCCTTGGTGAGGGCGCGGAGCCGCTGCGCTTCGGGGTCCTCCTCGAGGGACAGGGCGTCGCCGGAACCGCCCACAATGAGGAGCTCCACGTCGTCCAGGCCGGCCTGGACCAGCAGCGGGAGGGCTTGGATCACCAGGTCCACACCCTTGCGGGGAACCAGCCGGCCCACGCTGAGGATGCGGTGGGTCCGCGGTTTCGTCTCCGGTTCTGCCGTGCCATCGAAAAGCGTGAGGTCCACGCCGCAGGGAGCAATGGAGACGTTGGATTTGTCGATTCCCAGGGCCTTGAGTTCGAAGACTTCGTCCGGGCACGTTGCCACCACCCAATCCGCGGTGCGCCCCACCCAAGGCTCCAGCCAGGCCCTCGCCGCGGGGCTGGTGTCCGCCGATCCCTGATGGCGGCGTTTCACGGACCCCAAGGCGTGGAAGGTCTGGACAACAGGTACAGGCTCCGCAGCTCCGGCCCGGCGCGCGGCCTGGATGGCGGCAAGCCCGGACATCCAGAAGTGGGCATGGACCACGTCCGGGACATCGCCCTCCCAGTCGGCACAGATACCGTCCGCCAAGGCTCCCATGTAGGGCAGCAGTTCGTCTTTGGGAATGTGGCGTGCCGGACCGGCGTCCACGTGGACCACTGCAAGTCCCGGGGCCACCTGCACCCTTGCAGGGAGACAGGGATCGTCACGGCGGGTATACACGGTGACGTGGTGGCCGCGCTTGGCGAGGCTTGAGGAGAGCGCTGCGACGTGGACGTTCTGTCCGCCGGCGTCCACTCCTCCCAGCGCAGCCAGCGGACTGGCGTGTTCCGAAACCATGGAGATCTTCATGGGTGTGTCCTCTCTGCATCATGGCTTGGCGGTACCGGACGGGGACCGGCATCGTGGCGTTCCGTTCCATGGAAGGACCGGCGTTCCCCGTGGACTGTGCCCAGATCGGCCAGGAGTTCGTCCCAGGCCCGGTGGAATTTCGCCAGTCCATACCGCTCCAGTGCTGCCTCACGGGCCAGCAGGCCCATCGCGTAGGCGTCGTCCGGATCGTCAAGGAGCCGCCGCGCGAAGCTTTGGAGCTCCTCGACGTCGTTGGAAACCAGCCCGGAACCTCGGGGAACCGCCCGGTATGCCTCGGTGGTTCCCAACGCCAGGACGGGCATGCCCAGGTGCATGGCTTCCAGGAGGGCCAGGCCGAGCGAGGTCCAGCGGATCGGATGGAGGTACACGCGGCAACGGGCGAGTTCTTGATGGAGCCCGGCCGCCGGCACATCGCCGGCGATCCTCAGCCGCTCCTCGCTGAGCCCAAGGCCCTTCAGGTTCAGCGCCTCAGGCAAGGATTCGGTGCCCATTCCGAAGACACGCAGCGGTGCAACGCCGGCAAAGCCCGGGAGAAGATCCGTGCCCGTGACGCGGCCCCTCCTCACTGGCTCATTCACCACCACGGCCAGCTCTTCCCGGTCACCGCTGTAGAGGTGCCCGGGGTCGGGGATTCCGTGCTCAATCACTACTGTGCGGGCCGAACCCGCATCCCAGAACAACTGGTTGAAATGGGTTACGTGGACTACGGGAATGGAGTTCTGGTCGGCCATCGGATGGATGGTGAAAGGCACGTCCCCCTTGGGCGTGTTGTGTTCGAGGTAGACGGCGGGAAGGTCCAGGCCGGGACGGCGCCCCAACGTCCGGGCCACGGCGGCGATCTCTTCGGGCCGCTGCAGGACCACGGCGTCCACGCTGTCCGGATCCAGCTCACCCAAGTCCACTTCCACTGCGTTGGCCGGCCACTCACGGCCACCGCGCCCCAAACCCCAGGGACCGCCGTCGGGCTCTACCGGAAGGAGGTATTCATGCTGGCCGCGGACGAATGCTTCCATCCACCCGCCATGGACGTGCCACACCAGGATCCTCATGGCTTCCACACCTTTCGTCGCGTGGTCAGTGAAGAGACGCCGCCCAACAGCCGTTCGACGGCTTCCACCACTTGCTCGGGCGTCACGGAGCTCAAACATGGATGGCCGGGGACGGGGCACCTCCGCGCACGGGTGTTCTTGCAGGCCGCTTCCTGGTCGCCCAGGAGCTCCATGGGTACGCCGTAGGGCGCCCAACGGATGGCCGGAACCACGGGCGCGAAGAGGCAAACCACCGGCGTGCCCACTGCCGCGGCCAAGTGCGCGGGTCCCGTGTTGGCGGTGACCACGACGGCGGCGCCCTCCAGTACCGCCGCCAGCGTGCGGAGATGCGTCTTGCCGCCCAAGTCCTGCGCCGAAGGTCCTGCAACCGTGGCGGTAAGCGACGTTTCACCAGGTCCTCCGGTGACCACCACCCGGTGCCCGTACGCCTCAAGCAGCTCCACAGTGGCCGCATGGTGCAGCGCCGGCCATGCGCGCGCGGGAGCGGCTGCACCAGGATGGACCACGATGTACGGGCCTTCCTTGCCCAGCTCATCCACCAGTTCGTCCGTGCTGGGCGTGACGTGGAGCTTGCCGTCGTCGCCCTGTGGAAGCTGGAACCCAGCAGCCTGTGCGATGCCGAGGGCCCGCACCGCCTCGGGCTGGTCTTCGGGGAAGTCTTCTCCCGGCTTGAGCCGCACATCCAGGAGCGACCCCGCGTAATCCGTGGAGGCACCGGTGATCTGCCGGACCCCGGCCAATCGGAGCAACATGGCGAGCGGAAGGGGAGATTGGTGGAAGGACGTGAGCACCACGGCCTCCTCAATCCGGGAACTCCGGACAAAATCGACCAGGCCGTTCGTGAGGCCCTCAGTGACCGGCGGGGCCGGGTTCACAATCCAAGGGCAGGGCCATGTGTGCACCTCGGTGACACCGGGAAGCATCTCCGCCGCACCCGTACCTTCGGGACCGCAGAGCAGCACCACGTCGTTGGGCCTGCTTCCGTCCGCTCGCGTTCCGTTGGCCACGGCCCGCAGCGCTGGGCCTGAAACGAGGACATCACCCATGCTGTCCAGCCGGGCCACCAGGACGCGGCTCATGCAAGCGCACCAAACTGTGCGGGACCGGTGGACGGTTGCTGAAGTGACAGCAGCATCTCCACCGCATGCCATAAATCGTTGGCCACCAGTTCCGCGGCTTCGATTTCCTCTTGCCGCGTCACCCCCGTGGGGACCAGCACGGCGCGGGCGCCGGCGGCCTTGGCGGCACCCAGGTCCGCGCCAATGTCGCCAATCACGGCCGTTTCCGACGGCTCGATGCCCAACGCTTCGCAGGCCCGGTGGATCATCCCGGGCGCGGGCTTGCGGCATGCACAACCGTCCCAGCTGCCGTGCGGGCAAATCTCCCACACATCGAACGGACCCAGCAGCTCGTCCACGCGCTGATTCACGGTGTGCACTTGCTGGAGCGTCAGCAGCCCCCTGGCAACTCCCGACTGGTTGCTCACCACACCCGTTGCCAGCCCTGCCCGGCGAACCCTCGCCACGGCCGAACGGGCACTCTCCATGGGCCGTACCAGCCGCGGGTCGCCGTTGTAGGGCACGTCGACTACCAGCGTTCCATCGCGGTCAAACAGGACCGCCTTCAACGTTCCGGTTCCTCCCATACCGGCAACGTTCCCAGTTCCTTCCGTGCTAAACAGCACGGTCGGGAGAAGTTTCCTGTGGTTAGACTCCTAGCGGGAGGCCACTTTGAACAATGCTGAATTCGCTGGACAACCCGTCCTGCTTGCCCTCCGGGCACTGAAACTCGGGGATCTGCTGGTAGCCGTTCCGGCCCTTCGAGGATTGCGGCGGGGCTTCCCGGAACACCGCATCCTGTACGCGGCGCCAGCGTGGATCGGGGAGGCCCTTGAGCTGGTGGGCGGCATCGACCATTTGCCCACCCCTGGCCTGGACCATCCCCTCACCATCACTCCGGGGGTGGTTGACGTTGCGGTGAACCTGCACGGGAACGGCCCGGAAAGCCGGCAGCGGATTGGGGAACTTGGCGCCAAACGCGTTGTAGCGCACCGCTCCCCCGGACTGGACGGGCCCGAGTGGACCACCGGCCTCCACGAACGCGAGCGCTGGACCCGCATGCTGAACTGGCACGGCATCGACGCCGACCCGTTGGACTACCGCCTGAACAGCCCCTCCGTTCCGTCGCCATGGCCCGGCGCCACCGTCATCCACGTGGGTGCTGCGTACGGCAGCCGGCTTTGGCCCGTGGACCGATTCGCCGACGTAGCGGTTGAACTGACCCAGGCCGGGCACCAGGTTGTCTTCACCGGTGGAGCGTCGGAACGCGAACGCGCCCAGGAAACGGCCGCGCTGGCCAAGGCCAGAGGAGCAAACCTCGACGGCGGGGTGCTGGCCGGGCTGCAAGGGCTGGCCGGGTTTGCCGCAACCATTGCCGAAGCTCGGCTTGTGGTCTCCGCCGACACTGGTGCCGCGCACTTGGCTTCAGCGTACGGGCGGCCATCAGTGGTCCTCTTTGGGCCTGCACCGGCCGAGGAATGGGGTCCGCCGCCCGGCCCGCACGTGGTGCTTACCGCCGTCGAACGCCGCCGGGGCGACGTTTTCGCGAGCGATCCGGATCCCGCGCTCCTGGCCGTGACGGTTCAGGACGTTGTGGCCGCGGTGGAGGGGCTCAAGTGCTGAGGCCGTAGAGGCGCTTTTAGTTCCATTTCAAGGTGCTGTTCCGTCCTCGAGCTGGGTCTGGCCGCCGTCCAGCAGTTGGGCTTGCAGGGCAACCAGGATTTTGGACAGCTTGCGCGAGACCTGCATCTGGGACATCCCGAGTGCCTCCGCGATGGTGGATTGGGTTTCCTCGCGGTAGTAGCGCCTGTACAGGAGGTGGCGGTCCTCGGCGCTCAGGGTCCTGATGGCATTCCGGAGTGCCAGGACGTCGTCAAGTTTGTCGGTGGGGCAACCGATGCTTGACAGGGATCCCTGCAGTCCGTCCCGTCCTTCGGCAGCTGGCGCATCCAGGGAGTCAGGCCTCTTGCTGGTTCCTGCCATGAGGGCCTCGCGCACTTGGCATGGCTCCATGTGCAGGTCCTCTGCCACCTCCTCCGGTGAGGGCGTCCGCTGCAGGACCTGCGTCATTTCTTCGCTGCGTGCCAGGACCTGCCGCCGCAGGTCCTGGATGGGCCGGGGCGGACGGACCACCCAGCAATGGTCGCGGAGGTACCTTTTGACCTCGCCTGCGATGGTTGGCGCGGCGTAGGCCGGAAAGCTGACTCCTTTGGCTTCGTCAAAGCCGTTGGCGGCTTTGATGAGGCCCATGTAGGCAACTTGCCGGACGTCGTCAATGTCGTGGGCGTGGGCGGAATACCTTGCAGCAATGGATTTTGCGAGGTTCAGGTGATCCAGCACCAGTCCTTCGCAAAAGCTTCGCCGGATGGCACTTTCCCCTGAGTGGGCGCGAACGGATGCATACGTTGGTCTGGCTTGTCGCATGGGGCTTCAAATCCTTGGACCGATCGGGCGGAAGCGAGCCCATGGCAAGACTCTGATTAAAAGCGAAGCATACTTACCATCTTAAGCCAAGGGTACTTACTATTGGATAGGGTGGTTTCTTGGGGCAAAGCCCGGAGGGCAGCCCCAAACCCCAGGATCGGAGGTAGTCATGGATCGACAGCAAATCGCTGAAACCCAGCCCATCGCCGCGGAAATCCAGGATCTCCTGCTGGACAACCCGGATGTGGAGGCGTTCCTTAGCGAACTGGCACGGCATTCCGCCGCCATGTTCAGCGTGAGCAACACTGCCGTACACTGCGGGGTTACCCTGTTGCGTCGCAGGACTGCGGCCACGGTCGCCAGCAGCAGCGAACGTGCGCTGCAGCTTGACGAACTCCAGTACCAATTCGCCGAGGGCCCCTGCCTCACGGCTGCCCGGGATGGGGTCCAGGTCCACATCCCCGATCTGTCGAAGGACGACACCTGGCCTGACTACGCCGAAGCCGCCAGGGAGCAAGGCATCGCGTCGATCCTGGCCTTGCCCTTCCCACTCCTGGACCACTCCACCAAGGCCGGCCTGAACCTGTACTCAGAAGACTTCCACGCGTTTAACCAAGCTGCAGTGCAAAGGGCCACCGACTACGTACACCAGGCCTCCAAGGGTTTGCGCCTGGCCATCCTCCTGGCCCAGCACAGCCAAACCGCCACGGACCTCAGGGCCGCCATGGCCTCCCGGACTGTCATCGATATCGCCACGGGGATCATCATTGCCCAGAACCGTTGCAGCCAGGCCGAGGCCGTGGAACTCATCAAGCGCGCCTCCAGCAACCGCAACGTCAAGCTGCGGGACGTAGCGCAGGCAATAGTTGACAAGGCAGGCGGCGGCCCCATCGAAACACACTTCAAGTAGCCCGCACCACCGCACTGGCCGCAGGTGGGTCGGCTAGGCCTGCATCGCCCCCAGGATGGCTCCCATCGCGGTAAACGTCACCACGTTGTAGCTGCCATTGATGGCGAACAACACCGGACTCCGACGCTCGAAGAGATAGTTCACGCCGAGCGCGGTTGCTACCCACCCCACCCCTGCAGCCAAGCCGGCCAGCGTGCCGAAGCCCGCGCCGCCACGCCCGATGAACGCTGCCAGGAAAACGGCCATCACCACGGCAAGGACGAACGAGCCCACGAACACGCGGGCTGTTCCGGACTTCAACTGCTCATCGCTCACACCCGCAGCCTTCTGCCACGGTTTCGCGAAGAGCAACGAATACCAAAGCCCGCCCACCACGAACGTCGCCAGTGCGGCCAGCAGGACGCCGAACCAATTGATGGTCATGTAAGTCCTTTCATCTGCGGTTACTGAGAGGACCCTACGACGCAGCCGAGGGCCCGTCTTGTACAAATGCCGCATCCCCTACGCCAGGCTGGGAACCTGCTCCAAAGGCACGAACGTGGCGTACTCGGCACCGTAGCGCTGTACCACGCGCAGGTATTCGGTGGGCGTAAATCCGCTGAATCTCCGGAACGCACGGATCAGGTGCGGCTGGTCATAATAATCGGCCAACGCCAGGAGATCGCGGCCGGGGACCGCGCCCGGAGGCATGGCCGCGGCAGTATTGACGAACCGGAAAAACCTGCAGACGTCCGAGTACGCCTTGGCCGTGAAACCACAATCACGCATCATGATGCGTTCCAGCGTGGACGTGCTGATGCCCAGGCCGGCAGCGAGCCGGCCGATCTCCACGTCCTCCCTGGCCAGCGTCTCCACGGCCTTGATGGTGCGGGGATCCACCGTCCGCTCCGGAAGCAGCGCCTCTTCCAGGAACCCGGCCAGCACGGCGAACGCCGTCGGCGGATCCGCGTGAAGCAAATGTGGCCGAAGGTCGGCCAGCCCGGGCAGGACGCCTTGGGCGTCCACCACTTTGCCCTGGAATTCCGACGGCGGCCGGCTGGTGAACGCTGACAGGCCAAACGGAGTCAGCCGCGCACCCACGTTGAAGATCCGGTCCGGGTTCTCGCTGACCAGGTAGCTCCGCTGGAGCCCGGAGTAGAAACCAGCGGAGACCTCCGTCGCCGTATTCCCACTCCCATCCTCCGAGGGCGTGATGAGCCGGTACGGATCGGACAGGTTCAGGATCAAGTGAGCGGATGGACCCGGCAGGATTTTCTCGTACCGGGCCTTCGGATCAGTGTGTACGAACCACAACTGAGTGACAAAGGGCCTAAGCCCGGGCGGCGCCGGGCACTCCTGATACAGCACAGCGCCAGTCTAGGAGGCCTTGACCTGCAACCGCCCCTACGTGGCAGCGGACCAAGCCGCGCCGCGCCTACAGCAGGTCGCGCAAGACCAAGGCGGCGCCGTCGTCGAACACTGACGCGGTGACCTCATCGGCTACGGCCAGCACTTCCTCCGGGGCCTGGCCCATGGCGACACCGCGGCCGGCCCAGGTGAGCATCTCGATGTCATTCCGGCCGTCGCCGATAGCGAGCGTGTTGTCAGGATCAGTGCCAAGCTGCAGGCGCAAGGCTTCCAGCGCGCTGGCCTTGGTGACGCCCTCGGCCGCGATGTCCAGCCAGGCCGTCCAGCCCACCGAGTAGGTCACGCCGGAGAGTCCAATGTGGTGGATGGCGGCGTTGAACTCCTCGGAGGTGTTCTCGCTGCTGAACACCACCACGCGCACAGCCACGGAGTCCAGCATGGTTTGGAAGTCCACGCCAATCGATTCGACACCGAAGCTGGCGTCCTGGAAACGCTCGGTGGAGAGGAAGTTGCCCGCCTCGTCCTCCAGTGCGTACTTGGCGTTGGGCAGCCGCTCCCGGAGTGCCTTGAGGGCGGGGGCGGGATCGAACGTGGCCTTGTGGATGATTTCGTAGCCTTTTTCCAGCGAGGGATCCAGGCGAAGGGTGACGCCGCCGTTGCAGCACACCGCAAAGCCGCGTTCCAGGCCGATCTGTTCGATGATCGGGAGGGTCGCATTAAGGGACCGCCCCGTGGCAATCATGACGTCGTGGCCGTTGGCTACAACGGCTTGCGCGGCCTCCCGGACGGCCGGCGACATGTGGCCATCGTGATCCACGAGCGTGCCGTCCACGTCCAGGGCAATCATCAGGTTCTGGTTTTTCTTTGGCTGGTCATCGATGCCAGCAACTGGAGTATCAGTCAAAATAGTCATGGTTCCAGTAGAACAGACACCACTGACAGCTCATAGGACCGGGGCCACAGCGGCGCCTTAACGGTCAGTGAACTCTCGCCCCAACTAACTGGCAGTTGTGGTTGTTCTGAGCCCTCAAAACAACCACAACTGCCAGTCAGTTGGGGTACAGAACCGGGAGGACTTCCAGGCCGCCCAGGTACTTCTGCAGGGCCTTCGGGACGTTCACGGAACCGTCCGGGTTCTGGTGGTGTTCCAGGAGCGCAACGATCCATCGCGTCGTGGCAAGCGTGCCGTTCAGGGTTGCCACGGCACGGGTGCCCTTGGCTACGCCTTCGTCGTTGACCACGCGTTCGCGGATGTTGAGGCGGCGGGCCTGGAACGTGGTGCAGTTCGAGGTGGACGTGAGCTCACGGTAGGCGTTCTGCGTGGGAACCCAGGCCTCGCAGTCAAACTTACGGGCCGCGGACATGCCAAGGTCTCCCGCGGCGGTGTCGATCACGCGGTAGGGAAGCTCGCACTTGGCCAGCATTTCCTCTTCCCACGCCAGCAGGCGCTCGTGCTCAGCAGCAGCCTCTTCAACAGTGGTGTAGATGAACATCTCCACCTTGTTGAACTGGTGCACGCGGATGATTCCGCGGGTGTCCTTGCCGTGCGAGCCGGCCTCGCGGCGGTAGCACGAGCTCTGGCCGGCGTAGCGGATGGGGCCGGCGGAAAGGTCCAGGATCTCGTCCGCGTGGTAGCCGGCGAGGGCCACTTCCGAGGTTCCCACAAGGTAAAGGTCGTCTTCAGCGAGACGGTAGATCTCGGCGTCGTGCTTTACATCGAAGCCGGTGCCCTGCATGGTTTCCGGACGCACCAAAGTGGGGGTGATCATCGGGACGAAGCCGGCCTCGATGGCCTGTTCCATGGCCATCTGCAGGAGTGCCATCTCCAGGCGGGCACCAACACCCTTCAGGAAGTAGAAGCGGGCACCGGAAACCTTGGCGCCACGTTCCATGTCGATGGCGCCGATCAGTTCACCGATCTCCAGGTGGTCCTTTGGCTCAAAGTCACGGAATTCGCGGGGTGTGCCCACGGTCTTGACCACAACAAAGTCGTCCTCGCCGCCCTCGGGCACGCCGTCCACCACCAGGTTGGGGATGACGCGCAGGAGTTCATCCTGCTTGGCCTGTGCAACGTCGGCTTCCGAAGACGCTGCCTTCACGGCGTTGGCCAGTTCCTTGACCTCGGCCAGCAGGGCCTGCTTTTCCTCGCCCTTGGCCTGCGCAACCTTCTTGCCGAACGCATTCTGCTCTGCGCGGAGGGTCTCGTAGCGGATCAGCGCTGCGCGGCGGTCGGAATCGGCGGAGATGATCGCGTCCACAACGGACTCGTCGGCGCCGCGGGCGCGCTGGCTGGCACGGAACTTGTCCGGGTTTTCGCTGAGGTCTTTTACGTCGATCACCACACAAGAGTATCGAATCGGCCACGATTCCCTGTTCCGCGAAGCACCGGGACTGGACCGGCGCAAACGGCCCCGCCGGAACGGATAGTGTTGGAGCACAATGAGCGACTGGATCTGGTGGGTGATTCTCGCTGGGGGTGTGGCATTTGCCGTCTCCAGTTGGTGGGGCGTGCGGCGCTTGAAGGCCCGCCATATCCGCAGTGCCGTGGCGGAGGACCCCCATAGGCCGGACCCCGGCCACCAGAAGGTGGCGGTGATCCTCAACCCGGTGAAAAACAAGTCCGACGAGGCGCGGCAGGCGATCATCGATGCCTGCGACCTGGCGGGCTGGGACCCGCCCACGTTCTACGAGACCACGCCCGAGGACCCGGGATACGCCCAGTCCCGCCAGGCGCTTGAGTCAAGGGCCGACGTCGTTCTGGCGTGCGGCGGTGACGGCACGGTGCGCGTGGTGGCTGAGTCGCTGGCGCACCAGGGCGTGGCGATGGGCCTGATTCCGCTGGGCACCGGCAATCTGCTGGCCCGCAATGTGGACCTGGACGTCTACGATCTGCCGGGTTGCATCCAGGTGTCGTTGTTCGGGCACCAGCGCTACATCGATACCGCAACCATGGGCATCGAGAACAGCATTACCGGGGAGTCTTCGACGCACACGTTCCTGGTGATCGCGGGCATGGGCCTGGATGCCGAAGTGGTGGGCGATACCAAGGAAGACCTCAAGAAAACGGTGGGCTGGCTCGCCTATACCGAAGCTGGTGTGCGGCACCTGCCCGGCCGCCGCAAACGCGTCACCATCGCCATGGACGACGAAGCGGAACAGGCCCGTAAGATCCGCAGCGTGCTGTTCGCCAATTGCGGGTTGATCCCCGGCGGCATCGACTTCATCCCGCAGGCCATGGTTGACGACGGCATGCTGGACATCGTGGTGATGAGTCCGCGCAGTGCGGTGGGCTGGATCGCGATGTACGCGAAGGTGCTGTTCAAGCACAACAGGAACCTGCCGGTGATGAACTTCTATCGTTCGCAGAAAGTCAGCATCCGCAGCCAGGAACCCATGGCGACACAGCTCGACGGCGACCCGTCAGGTGAGGCGACCGAGGTCACCGTCCAGGTGCAGCCCGGCTCGCTGCTGGTGCGGGTGCCGAAGAGCCACCTCTAGAGAGCTCCCTTATCCGGCTCAGCGGCGTTCCGGTCGGCTTCTTCCTGGGCAGCCTTTGCCGCCGCGCGGGCCTCGGCCTGCTCCCGGATCATGGCCTGTTCTTCTTCAAAACGGAGTCGATCCGCACGGTCGGCTTCGTCGCCGTCCCAGTCGTCCTTGTTGTCGCCGGACGGCTTGGGATTGACGATCATGCCCTGGCCGTCTTTGTCATCGCGATGCACTGACATGACGTCTCCCTTCGTTTGGGCATTCATCCATCGTTTGTGGATCAGGCAAGCATACGCACACTTACAGGCGCGCGAAAGGGGGTTGAAGCGTCAATGATTTCGCTGGAAACGGCCCCCGCCGAAGAAAGCGATCAGCCCCTAAGGATCGATTCCACCCAGGCATGCGCGGACGCAAAAGCGGCGTCGGAGGTGTGCGGTGCCACGACTGCCGGCTGCTTATCGGCGCGGGCGTAGGACCCCAGGAACCGCGTGGCGGGGCTGATCCGGTGGAGTCCGGCGAGGGCGTCAGCCACGCGGGAATCGGCTGCGTGGCCGTCGGCGTCGATGCTGAAGAAGTAGTGGCCCAAGTACTGGCCGGTGGGCCGTGATTCGATGCGGCTCAGGTTCACCCCACGGGAGGCGAACTGGTCCAGGATCTCCATCAAGGCACCGGGGTGGTCCTCCGGCAGCGGCACAACCACCGTGGTCTTATCCGCCCCCGTACGCTCTGGAACAGCACCCGGGCGGCCTACCAGGATGAAGCGGGTGACCGCCTCCGGGTTGTCCCCGATGTTTTCGGCAAGTACGTTCAGCCCCGGCTGCCCGGCAGCGACCAGCGGCGCACAGATGGCTGCCTCATAGGGCGCGTCCGGTTCAAGCAAGCCCATGGCGGCGGCCGCCGTCGATGAGCCCGGAACATAGTCCGCGTGGGGAATGTGTTCGTCCACCCAGAGGCGGCATTGCGCCCAGGCGTGGCCATGGGTGGAGATGCGCTGGATGTCCGAAAGTTCGACGCCGGGCCTCGCCACGAGCACGAACGTGATGGGAACCAGCGCCTCGCGGAGGATACGGAGCTCCAAGCCTGTGGCAATGGCGTCGAGGGTTGCCGTCACGCCGCCTTCCACCGAGTTCTCGATGGGCACCATGGCAGCGTCTGCTGAGCCGGAACGCACGCTGTCCAGTGCGGTGTTGACGTTGGTGCAAGGGACCCGAATCGCTTCCGAGGCTCCCGGAACCTGCATGAGCGCAGCCTCAGTGAACGTCCCCTCCGGGCCCAGGAACGTGTAAGTGGGAACTGCAGGCATCAATATATTCCTTGCTGGTTATTAAAGGACGACCGGCTTGAGTCCGTTGTCCGAGGTCATCGGCTTGCCCGCCTCGAACCACATGTCCATGCCCCCTGCCACATTCACGGCGGAGTAGCCTTGGGCCACGAGCCACTGCACCACCCGGAACGATCGGCCACCCGTGCGGCAGATGACGAACAAATCGTCATCGGGGTCCAATTCCTCCAGGCGCGCCGGGAGTTGGTCCATGGGGATGTGGCGCGCACCCTCGGCGTGGCCGGCAACCCACTCGTAGTCCTCGCGGACGTCCAGGATGCTGGCGTCGGCCGGAATGTCGCCCACAGGCACTGTTTCGAAGTCGCTCAAGGCAGTCCCTTCCATCGGTTCACGGAGTCTGCATCCAGCCTAGTCCCCGGGAGGCGCACGCCGCGCCCGCACCGTGGGCATCCCTTGCATGCCGGGGCCTTCCCGCGAAGACTGGGTGCCAGCCACTCCCACCGACGCCACCCAGAAGTAAGGAGCAGGACCATGGCCGCTGGCCAACCCACTATTCTTGCCACGTCCGGCGGGTACAAGCAGGGCAGCCGCACGCGGATCGAGTTCGACTCACTGGTGGACTACGCCGTGGAACTCTCCGGCGTCACGGGCCGTGCACCGCGGATCGCCCACATCGGCACCGCAGGCGGGGACCAACGATGGTGGGCCGCGGAAGTCGACCAGGCAGCACGGATTGCCGGCTTCGACCTGAGCCACCTGAATCTCTTCACCATGCCCAACGTGGCCGATCCCGAGGCATACCTCATGGAGCAGGACGTGGTTTGGGTCAACGGCGGATCCGTGGTGAACCTCCTGGCGGTGTGGCGCGCCCATGGCTTGGACAGCATCCTCAAGAACGTGTGGGAGAGCGGCATCATCCTGGCCGGCGTTTCGGCCGGTTCCATCTGCTGGTTCAAGGGCGGAGTCACCGACTCTTTCGGTCCCGAGTTGAGGCCCGTCACGAACTCGCTGGGATTCCTCCCGTTCCATAATGGCGTGCACTTCGATTCCGAACTCCGCCGCCGCCCCACGGTCCACAGGCTGGTGGCGAACGGAACGCTGGGCGAGACCCACTGCACCGACGACGGCGTCGGTCTGGTCTACCGCGGAACGGAACTGGTGGAGGTGGTCTCCTCGGTGAAGAACAAAGCAGCATTCCGCGTGACGGCAGGAGCCGGCGAAAGCGTTGATGCGGTTGCCGTCGAAGAACGGCTGGAGTCGCGCTTCCTTGATTGATTCACCCCCTGCCGACCAGTCGGGGATCGCAGCGTTGACGGCAGTTGAACTCCGCGATGCCCTGGCCAGCGGCGAGTTGTCTGCCCGTGAGGCCGCCACTCACTTCCTGTCCGTGATTGAGTCCCGCAATAGACACCTGGGCGCTTTCATCACCGTGACTGCCGAACACGCGATGGCCGCCGCCGCGGCAGCGGACCAACGCCATGCAAACGGCGAGCGCAGTGAACTCCCCTTGTTGCACGGCATGCCCGCCGCCTTCAAGGACCTCACGGATGTGGCCGGTGTACCCACCACGCACGGCAGCGCGGCCTTGGAACACAAGGCGGCACCCGAGGATGGCGCCCTGGCAGCCACCTTGAAGGCCCAAGGGGTCATCTCGCTGGGCAAGACGCAGGTTCCGGAATTCGGACTCACCGCCTACAGCGAAAACCGCGTGGCACCGCCGTCGCGCAATCCGCATTCCCTGGCCCGCAGCTCGGGTGGCTCTTCGGGCGGGAGCGCCGCCGCGGTTGCGGCGGGCATGGTGCCGTTCGCGCCGGGTACCGACGGTGGCGGGTCCATCCGCATCCCGGCCGGCGCCTGCGGGCTCGTGGGCCTGAAGCCTGGCCGGGGACTGGTGCCGTCGGGGGCGAGCGCCGGTGACGCTGCCAGGTTGGTGGTCGCTGGACCTCTCGCGAAGAACGCAGCGGATGCCGCGCTGCTGCTGGACGCGCTGGTCCCCTTCGGGAACAGGCCCGACGGCGGTTACCTCGCCAACGTCTACACGGCGCCCGAACCCCTGCGCATCGGAATGACCTTGGACAGCCCTTGGGCCGCGAGCTATCCGTTCGAAATCGAAACGGAAGCCTTGGACGCGCTCAACCGCGGCCGGACCCTGTTGGATAGGGCAGGTCACCGTGTCCTTGAAGCAGACATCCGCTATGACAACCGCTATCCGGAAGCTTTCACCGCGGCCTGGACGGCCGGCGTCGGGAGCGCCCGGATAGCTCCCCAGCGGGAGGCGCTGCTGACCCCGCTTACCCGTACGTTCCGGCGTCGCGCGCAACAGCGGAGCGCCGCAAAGGTGCAGGAAGCGCTCGGTTTCCTGCGGCAGTTCACCACGGATACCGTTGCCCAGTATTCGGAGTGGGACCTGATGCTTATGCCAACGCTGGCCCAAACCCCACGTCCCATCGGCTGGTTTACGGGCGGCGGCCACAGCGGCGAACCGTGGCCCAGCGAATGGGCCGGAGACGCTGACCAGGACTACAAGAGGCAGTGTGAGTACGCGCCGTGGAGTTCCATGGTGAACGTGTGCGGCCTCCCTGCGATCAGCATCCCGGTCCACACCACGGAGAACGGCCTGCCGATGGGGATCCAGCTCATTGGCAGGAGGGGATCCGAGCTGCAGCTTCTCCAGGTGGCGGCAGCGCTGGAGACCGCATAAATCCAGGCGTCTAGCATATGGAATGCGGTTGCCAGGGGCATTGGTCGATGTGACAATGCCCGCAGTCAGTGCCAGCATTGAGGAAATGAGCACACCTCAAACCACGGCTCCGCCTGCCAAAACCCCGGGCGATACGTCATTCTTCGGCCACCCAAAGATGTTGGCCAGCCTTTTCTCCGTGGAAATGTGGGAGCGATTCTCCTTCTACGGCATGCAGGGCATCCTGCTTTACTACATGTACTTCACGGCCGACCAGGGCGGCCTGTCCATCGACAAGGGCCTCGCAGCGGGCCTGGTGGGCGCGTACGGCGGTGGCGTCTATCTGTCCACCATCCTGGGCGCGTGGCTCGCGGACCGCATCTTCGGATCGGAGAAGGTCCTCTTCGGCTCGGCCATCATGATCATGATGGGCCACATCGCCTTGGCACTCATCCCCGGCATTCCGGGCCTGATCGCCGGCCTGGTGCTGGTAGGAGTCGGCTCGGGTGGCCTGAAGGCCAATGCCACCGCGCTGGTGGGCACCCTGTACAGCGAGAAGGACGAGCGCCGCGATGCCGGCTTCTCCATCTTCTACATGGGCATCAACATTGGCGGGCTCATTGGACCTCTGGTCACGGGTTGGCTCCAGGAAAGCAACGGCTTCCACTGGGGCTTCGGCGCGGCCGCCGTGGGCATGGCAATCGGCCTGGTCATTTACGCCTTTGGCCGCAAGCGCCTGCCGGAGGAAGCCCACCGGGTCCCCAACCCGCTGCCCGCCAAGGACCGGACAAAGTACGGCCTGATCTTCCTCGCGATCCTCGTGGTGATCGGCGTGCTGCTCGGTACGGGTACCGTCAACGCGGACAACCTTGCGCGCAGCATGGCCTACGCAGCTATTGGCGCCTCGGTGATCTATCTCTTCCTGATCTTCCGGAGTCCATTGGTGACGGGCCTTGAGCGCAAGCGCGTGCTCGCATTCATCCCGCTCTACATCGCATCCGCTGCGTTCTGGGCCTTGTTCCAGCAGCAGTTCACGTTCATTGCCGTGTACTCGGAGGAGAAGCTGGACCGCAACCTGTTCGGCTGGGAAATGCCTGCCGCGTGGGTCCAGTCGATCAACCCGGTGTTCATCATCATCTTCGCCGGCGTCATGGCCGCACTGTGGACCAAATTGGGTTCCCGGCAGCCGAGTTCGCCGTTCAAGTTCTCCATGGGCTTGTTCATCATGGGACTGGCCTTCCTGGCATTCATCCCGCTGGCCGGCGACGGCAAGACCCCACTCCTGGCACTTGTGGGCATCCTGTTCCTCTTCACCATGGCGGAGTTGTGCCTCTCCCCCATCGGGCTGTCCGTGAGCACCAAGCTTGCACCGAAGGCCTTCCACACGCAGATGGTGGCCTTGTTCTTCCTCTCGGTCTCGCTCGGCACCACCCTGGCGGGCATCCTCGCGGGCCTCTACAACCCGGACGACGAGCTCCCCTACTTCCTGGGCATCGGCGGCGTGGCCGTGGTGCTCGCGGTAGCACTGGCCGCATCGACTCCGGCGATCAAGAAGCTCATGGCGGGCGTTCGGTAACAAGCGTTAAATCACGACGGCGGCCCTCGCCTTCGGTGGGAATCCCAACCGAGGCGGGGGCCGCCGTCGTTCGCCTTTTAGTAGTTGTACCGGCTTGAGGCGCCGAGCGCCGCGAAGAATCCGATCAAGATGAGCACGCCGATCGCAATGCCGATGTATCCCATCACCAGGCCGGCAATCGCCATGCCCTTGCCGGCGGGTTCGCGGTTAAGGGCGAGGTGGCCCAGGATCACGGCCGCGATCTGCGGGAGGATGAAGAAGCCGAAGCCCACCAACGTGGCGATACCGCAGATCATGCTCGCGATGCTCAAACCCTTGGGCTGCGAGGGCATGGCGTAGTAGGCCGGCTGTCCATACGGGTTCGGCTGGCCGTAGGGCTGCTGCTGGTAGGGGCTCGGCGGCTGGTTGTACGGCGACGGCGGCTGCTGGCTGTAGTCACCCGGCGTGTACGAACTGGCAGGCGGCGTACTTGAGGGCGGCGTCGGCTGGGTGTAGAAGTCACTCTGGCCTTGCGCGTTTTGCGTGTAGGCGCTTTGCCCGTACGGCGGCAGCGGCTGGGTGGCGTCGGCCTGGGTTGCTGATTCGTACGACGGCGGCGGCGGCACCGCGCTGCCCTGGCCCGGCGCGCTGAATTCTGCGGGCGGAACGTACTGCGGCGGTTCGTAACCCGCGGGCTTGTCTTCGTTGCCCTTGGCTGGTTGCTCTGACATAGGTATCCCCCTGTGCATGGTCTTTGATCCCAACCCTACCGCTGCCGAAGGCCACGCATAAGTACGGAGCGTTGCTGTCACCGACGGGATGCGGGGCTGTGACGCGATTCATGCATATGCATGGAATATGCCCGCTGTGGGATGGGTTGGCCTTAATAGCGACGTAAGCAGCGCTACAACGATCATCAGCGGGATCCGTCCCGCGAAGGAGGACATCATGGGTAACTTCCAAGGCAAAACCGCACTGGTCACCGGCGGCGGTTCGGGTCTCGGGGAAGCGATCAGCAAGGACCTCGCGAACAACGGCGTCAACGTGGTTGTAGTGGACGTCAACCTTGATGCAGCCACCCGCGTTGCCGGGGAAATCACGGCTTCTGGCGGCACGGCAGTTCCGTTCAAAGCCAACACCGCCGTAGCCGAAGACAGCAAGAAGGCCGTCGACTTTGCCGTCGAAACCTATGGTGCCCTGAACTATGCAGTCAACAACGCCGGCATCGGCGGTGCCAATGCCCCCGTTGGCGAGGTGGACATTGAGGATTGGGACCGCGTCATCGCCATCAACCTCAGCGGCGTGCTCTACGGGATGCGCTACCAGGTCCCGGCCATCCTCGAAGCCGGCGCGGCTGAGGGTGCGATCGTCAACATGGCTTCGATCCACGGCACGGTTGCCGCCTTGGGCAACGCCGCGTATACGGCGGCCAAACACGGCGTTGTGGGCCTGACCAAGAATGCCGCCGCCGAATACGGAGCCCAGGGACTGCGCATCAACGCGATCGGCCCGGGCTACATCGAGACACCGCTGCTGGCCAACGCTCCGAAGGAAGTCATCAGCGGGCTCGAAGCGAAGCATTCCCTGGGACGCCTTGGCCGCCCGGAAGAAATCGCGAACGTCACCACGTTCCTGCTTTCGGACAAGGCAAGCTTCATGACCGGCTCGTATGTCCTGGCTGACGGCGGCTACACGGCCGTCTAGTTTGGTCACGGCCCTCGCGGCCCTCGCGGTCCTCTTGGCCCGTTGGACCAGCCGGATCCACCGGGCCGGGAGGGCTCTTTTGCGCTTAGTCAGGAAGCTGTCCACAACGTAAAGCCGACGTGAATCTTTAGTCCGTTTGTTCCACCTAACCGCCATTCGACGTCATAGGGGCCGCATCACGGACATTTCCTGTCGGCGGGCGGAACGGTCTGGCATGCTGTTGGACATGGCTAGCCGAGCGGGCACAGTTGCCCTTCCCCAGGACCTTGTTGACATCACAGCCCTGCTGGACGCGTATTTCGACGTAGCTCCGGATTTGGGCGATCCCGCGCAGCGCGTGGCATTTGGAACCTCGGGCCACCGCGGTTCCAGCCTGAAAGCTTCCTTCAATGAAGCGCACATCCTTGCCATCACGCAGGCAATCGTCGAATACCGGGGACGCCAGGGAATCACGGGACCGCTCTTCATTGGGCGGGACACCCACGCTTTGAGCGAACCCGCGCAGAACTCCGCCTTGGAAGTGCTGGCAGCCAACGGCGTGACGGTCCTGGTGGACGCGCGCCACGGCTACACGCCCACCCCGGCCTTGAGCCACGCAATCCTGAAGTACAACCGTGAGGCCGCACCCGGCACTCCCCAGGCCGATGGCATCGTGGTCACTCCGAGCCACAACCCTCCCGCCGACGGGGGCTTCAAGTACAACCCTCCGCACGGCGGCCCCGCGGACACCGACGCCACGGGCTGGATCGCCGAGCGCGCCAACCAGCTCCTGGAAAACGGACTCCGCGGCGTCAAGCGCATCCCGCTGAATGACGCCCTGGCCGCAGACACCACGGGCAAGTTCGACTTCCTCAGCAGCTACGTGGATGATCTCCCGTCCGTCCTGGACCTCGATGCGATCCGCAACGCGGGTGTCCGAATCGGGGCCGACCCCATGGGCGGCGCCTCCGTGGACTACTGGGGCGAGATCGGCGAACGCCACCAGTTGAACCTGACGGTCGTGAACCCCACCGTGGACCCGCAGTGGGCCTTCATGACCCTCGACTGGGACGAGAAGATCCGCATGGACTGCTCCTCGCCGTCGGCCATGGCTTCGCTGATCAAGCGCATGGCTGCCGGCGCTTCCGGCGGCTCCGCGTATGACGTTGCCACCGGAAACGACGCCGACGCCGACCGCCACGGCATCGTCACGCCGGACGGTGGGCTCATGAACCCCAACCACTACCTCGCCGTCGCCATCGACTACCTCTACCGCAACCGCAGTGGCTGGAACCCTGGGTCGGTGGTGGGGAAGACCCTCGTTTCGTCGTCCATCATCGACCGCGTGGCTGCCGGGCTGGGCCGCAAGCTGGTTGAGGTTCCCGTGGGCTTCAAGTGGTTCGTACCCGGCCTGTTGTCCGGCGAGGGCGCCTTTGGCGGCGAGGAATCGGCCGGCGCTTCCTTTAACAAGCGCGACGGCAGCGTCTGGACCACGGACAAGGACGGCATCCTGCTGGCCCTGCTCGCCTCCGAGATCACTGCTGTCACGGGTTCCTCCCCGTCGCAGCTGTACAAGGGCCTGACCGACCAGTTCGGCGCTCCGGTGTACGCCCGGATCGACGCTGCTGCCACCCGCGAGCAGAAGTCCAAGCTGGGCAAGCTCTCCGCAGCCGACGTCACCGCGACGTCCCTGGCCGGCGAGGACATCACCGCGAAGCTGACGGAAGCTCCCGGCAACGGCGCTTCCATCGGCGGCCTCAAGGTTGTCACGGAAAACGCCTGGTTCGCGGCCCGCCCGTCCGGCACGGAGGACGTCTATAAGATCTACGCCGAGTCCTTCAAGGGCGCCGACCACCTCAAGCAGGTCCAGGACGAGGCCAAGGCCCTGGTGGACGGGGTCATCGCGTAGGCGGTTTGAGTACAGATGGGCGCGAGAGGGTTCTCCCAAAAGGGCGGTTAGGTGAGAGACCATCCCACCCCCGGACGCTCTCTCACCAAACACCCCCTTCCCCCGAACGCTCGTTACCTTTTTCGTAGCCTGTTTCCTGGTGCAGGATATGGGTGTGCTGGCCTGCCGGCTCCGGCATGATTTTGACGCTCTGTCGCTTGA